>JAQTNW010000024.1 GCA_028713655.1 Candidatus Methylacidiphilales bacterium
GGCTCGGGCTTGGGCATGGGCGGCGCCGGTTTGCCCTCAGTGGCCAATGTTGCAGCCTCGCTTTTCCATGTGTTCAGGGCCGCGGCATTGGCGGCTCCGTATTGTTCGTCCCATTTCTTTTTGGCCTCATTGTATTCGGCCATCTTGTCTTTATAGACAACGGAGGCTTGGGGATAATTGGCAATCAATTTTTCCGCAGCTTGAACATGACCCTTGAGTTCCGCATCTTTGCGAAGGCCGTCCAGGCTGGTCCACGCCTGCGCCGGGGTGCCGCCCCAGTAGGTTCCAATCAGGCCTATCGGCTGGTGAAAAGCCCCGTAAATATCCTGTCCGAAAAAATAACCCACCGCGGAAAAGCGCGCTGCAGTTGCGGGTGTGCAAATTTCCCATTTGCCCGCGACATCGTCCTGCGCCTGGATCGAGTTCTTTTTGGCAACCAGAAACAACCGGATTTGCGGGCAATCGGCCTTCGGCAATTCCGTGGCCGCATTGTGCGCGCGGCTGAGGCCGAACTCCATATTCGACTGCCCGGAGCAAATCCAAACATCGCCTACCAGCACATCGGCCAATTTCAATTCATTACGCCCCTTGACAACTATTTCGAGCGGATTGCCGGAAACTGAAATTGGCTCCAGTTCCACGCGCCATTTGCCGTCCTTCCCCGTTGTCACATGGGCTGTTTTGTCGCCGATCGATACCGCGACTTCCTCACCCGGCTCAGCCCATCCCCATACCGGAAGCTTTTGCCCCTGTTGCAAGACCATGTGATCACCGAAAATCGACGGCAACCGCACCTCCCCATTCAGGCACGCGGCAGTTCCAAAAATCCACAATACAGATAAAATAAAATGGCGTTTCATGGTTATAATTTGAAGTATGCCGTACCTGGTTCGCGGGCAAAAAGGAGCCCGGCCACCGGATTGGTTCGGCTTGTTTACTGCGCTGTCCAACCCCCGTCTATTGTGATTGTATGTCCCGTCACATTGCGGGCCAGGGGACTGGAAAGATATTCCACTGCGGCGGCGACTTCCTCAAACGTGATGAACATCTTCTTCGGCATTGGCTGGAGCATGATGCTCCCGATCACCTCATCTTCGGAAATCCCGCGTACGCGTGCCTGGTCCTTGATCTGGGCATCCACGAGCGGCGTCCGAAGGTAGGAGGGACAGATGGTGTTAATGGTGATGTCCGCATCCGCCGTTTCCAGCGCGATAACTTTGGAAAAGCCGATCTGTGCGTGCTTTGCGGTGACGTAGGCGGATTTGTAAGGTGACGCAACGAGAGAATGAATCGACCCGATGTTAATGATGCGCCCAAATCCGCTTTTTCTCATGCCGGGCAGAAGGGCTCGCGTCATGAGAAAGGAACCTTTCAGCATCACATTCAGCAGCAAATCCCATTTGGCGGTGGAAAACTCCTCAATTTTCGAGACGTGCTGCAACCCGGCGTTGTTCACCAGCACGTCGATGCGCCGCTGACCAAGCTCCTGCAACAACCGCCCGATGTCCTCCTCTGAAGTCACATCAAGGGCGTGGGCTTCCGCTATCCCTCCCATCTCCTTGATCAGCGCGGCGGTTTCTCCCGCTCCTTCAACGTTGAGGTCGCTCGCAACGATGGAATGTCCCCATTGTGCGAGACAAAGGCCGAGTCCGCGTCCCAGGCCGCTGCCGGCGCCTGTGATGAGAATGCTGCGTTTTGGATTCATCATAATCAAAGTTCTCCTGTTGACTGCCGCCACTTGCGGAACTTTGGCAATTTCCCCTAACCCTGTCCGGTACACAGGGCTGTTGAAACCGTAAAGCAGGCTTCCGTCTTCTCCTTGATTTCCTCCGTTGAGGCTCCCGGTTGCGTTTCTACCAGCACCATGCCAGAGGACGTGAAGTCAAAGACGGCCAGGTCGGTAATCAGCCGGTGCACCACCCGTTGGCCGGTCAAAGGCAGCGTACATTGCTTTTTTACCTTCGATTCACCATGTTTGTTCACATGTTCCATGATGACCACGACCCTCTTCGCCCCGTTGACGAGATCCATCGCCCCTCCCATCCCCTTTACAAGTTTGCCGGGGATCATCCAGTTGGCCAGATCGCCCTGTTCGGAAACTTCCATTCCACCCAGTATGGCGAGATCAATGTGTCCGCCCCGGATCATGGCAAACGATTCGGCGCTGTCGAAAAAAGAAGCCCCCGTGACGGACGTGATCGTTTCCTTGCCCGCGTTGATCAAATCGGCATCCTCCAACCCTTCCAAAGGATAAGGCCCGATTCCGAGCAATCCGTTTTCCGATTGCAGCAATACGCTGAGATTTCCGGGAATCTCGTTGGCAATCAAGGTGGGCATGCCGATGCCCAAATTGACGTTCATCCCGTCCTGAATCTCACGTACCGCCCGCTTCACAATAGTCGATCGAGTGTCCTGCATATGTCTTCCCTGATGGGTTCCGGTAATGGTTTTATGGTTTTCTGACCGTACGGCGTTCGATTCTTTTCTGATAATTTCCACCACACAACACCCGTTGGACAAAAATGGCCGGGGTATGAATGTGATCCGGTTCCAGTCCGCCCACTTCCACGATTTCTTCAACCTCGGCAACTGTCACTTTGCCGGCCATTGCCGCCAGTGGATTAAAATTCCGCGCGGTCTTGCGGTAAACCAGGTTCCCAAGCCGGTCCGCCTTCCAGCCCTTCACAAGGGCAAAGTCGCCCACGATGGCTTTTTCAAGAATATAGACCCGACCATCAAACTCCTTGTGCTCTTTTCCCTCGGCAATAGGCGTCCCCACTCCGGTTGCCGTGTAAAAACCCGGGATCCCGGCTCCCCCCGCTCGTATCCGCTCCGCCAGCGTGCCTTGGGGCACGAGCTCAACTTCGACTTCGCCGCTTAAAAACTGTTGTTCGAATATCTTGTTCTCCCCGACATAGGAGGACACCATTTTCTTGATCTGCTTGTTCGCCAGCAGAACCCCCAGCCCCCAATCTTCGACTCCGCAATTGTTGCTGACGATTGTCAGGTTTTTCGGCCCCCTTTCCCTCAGGGCCAGAATTGCCTGTTCAGGAATTCCACAGAGTCCAAATCCGCCAACAATGAGGGTTGCCCCGTCCTGAATATCCTGAACAGCTGCGGTGAAGGAGTTGACAATCTTATTTCGTCCGGTCATAGGGTTTCGCTTTCAACAAGTTGGCTCATGTTCCAAAAAAAATCCGCGGCAGATGCATCCCGTATGCTCTGTGTAGTCAGGGGCGCTGCATGGCCACCGCGCAACCCATGCCTCCGCCCACGCACAGGGACGCCAGTCCGCTCCGGGGCCGCCGGTGCGCGAGATGCACCAGCAACCGCGCTCCGCTGGCGCCAATTGGATGACCGAGCGCAATCGCCCCGCCATCCGTGTTGACTTTCCCCTCATCAAGCCCCAATTCCACAATGCAGGCGATGGATTGCGCGGCGAATGCCTCGTTGAGTTCGATCATGTCGAACCCGCCGGGATCGCTGGTAATTTTTCTCGTCGCATAGACCGGACCCAATCCCATGACATCCGGATCGCAGCCCACAGATGCGCCGGCCGTGATCACCATGAGCGGGCTCAGTCCGCACTCAATCCCGCGCGCCTCATCACAGATCACCAGCATGGCCGCACCGTCATTGAGGCCCGAGGCGTTGCCTGCCGTCACCGTGCCTTTTGGATTGAACGCGGGGCGCAGCGTGGCAAGCGTCTCGACGGTGGTTTCAGGACGCGGATGCTCATCCTTCTCCAGCTTGTCCACCGGCGTGATTTCGTCGCGGAAATGTCCGGCGGCCTCCGCCGCAGCGTAGCGCTGCTGGCTGCGCACGGCGAAACGATCCTGCGCTTCGCGGGAAATGTTGCAGCGCTCCGCGACACGCTCGGCGGTAACACCCATGTGCTCGTTGCTGAACGCATCGGTCAGCCCGTCACGCAAAGCGGAATCAATCAGCACGCCATCGCCCAGCTTGTAACCCGACCGCGCACGGTTCAGCAGATACGGCGCATTGGACATTGATTCGGTGCCGCCACAAAGCACCATGCGGGCGGCGCCGCCACGGATGGCCTGGGTCGCAAGAATAACCGCCTGCATTCCGGACGCGCACATCATGTTGACCGTAAAGGCGGGCGTGCTGACGGGCAGGCCGACTCCAATCCCGATCTGGCGCGCCACGTTCATGCCGAGTCCCGCACCCAACACATTACCGACAATCACCGAATCAACAATCGAGGGATCGATGCCCGCGAGTGCGGCTCTCCCGGCCGCCACCCCCAGTTCGACGGCGGAACGTTTTGCCAATCCGCCAAGAAAACGGCCTTGCGGAGTGCGTTTTGCGGAGACAATCCAGATGGGTTTCATGGTCATAAATTATATTGTCAGACGGTACCTGTCGCATAGTAAAGCGCGATCACAACGAACACGGACAGCGTTTTGATGCAGGTGACCGCAAATATATCCCGATAGGATTGGCGGTGCGTGAGACCGGTCACCGCCAGAAGTGTGATGACGGCCCCGTTATGCGGCAATGTGTCCATCCCCCCGCTCGCCATGGAGGCCACGCGGTGCAGCACGTCCGGGGAAATGCCGGCTGTATGCGCGGCGGCGATGAACTGGTCCGCCATACTGCCCAGAGCAATACCCAGGCCACCGGAGGCCGAACCGGTGATACCGGCGAGCGCCGTAACCGTGATGGCTTCGTTGACGAGCGGATTGGGAATCAGCTTCAAAGCATTCCGGATCAAGACAAAGCCGGGTAGAGCGGCCACAACGGCGCCAAAACCATATACCGCCGCCGTGTTGACCGAGGCCATCAGCGCCCCGTCCACTGCAGACTTCGACGCCTCGGTAAATTTCCCGGCAACCGCCTTGAAGGCAAATCCGACAATGGTGAGAATGCCCAATGAAAGCGCCCCTTCGACCGCCCAGATCGCCGTCACCTTTTCAGTCTGCGTGACGACAGGAACCGTCATTCCCCCCAATAAAGTTTCATTCGTGGCGGCGTAGAATTTCGGGATGAGCCAGGTAAAGGCACTGTTGGCAACGCCGACAACGACGAGCGGCAGGAGTGCCACAATGGGCGGGATCGGTGATCCGAGGAGAGACACTTCGGGCTCGTTTCTATGACCCGCGCCATAGGTCTCGCCCGCTGTCCGGGCACTCTTGCGCCGCCATTCCAGATAGCCCATTCCCGTGACAAAAATGAAAATCGACCCGGCCACCCCCAACCACGGGGCCGCCCATGTGGTGGTGTGGAAGAAGGAGGTGGGGATGATATTCTGAATCTGCGGCGAACCGGGAAGCGCATCCATGGTAAAGCTGAAAGCCCCCAGCGCAATGGTTCCCGGGATGAGCCTCTTGGGAATGTCCCCTTGACGGAACATCTCGGCGGCAAAGGGATAGACGGCGAACACGACGACAAAGAGGGACACCCCGCCATAGGTCAGCAGCGCGCAGACCAGGACGATGGAAAGTATTGCGCGTTGGGATCCGACGGTCCGGATGACTGAGGCCACGATGGATCGCGAAAATCCGGAAATCTCAATGAGCTTTCCGAAAACGGCACCCAGCAGAAAAACGGGCAGGTAAAGCTTTATGAAGCCCGCCGTCTTTTCCATGAAAAGACCTGTGAAAAGCGGCGGGACTGCGGAAGTATCCGTCAAAAAAACGGCCATGAGCGCCGCCACGGGAGCAAAAAGGATCACGCTGAAACCGCGATAAGCGACAACCATGAGAAACACGAGCGCGGTGAGAATGATTACGGCGTTCATCGAGGGGGATTGGCCTATCTTTGGTTTACTTGGAAACGACTCCGCTGAGCGGATGATGAATCACCGCATCCCAGGCCAGTTGTTGGAGAAGGCGGTTGAGCTTATCCGTTTCGCCCGCAGGAAGCTTGAGATCGGCCAGCACCTTGGGGATGGGCAAGCCAACGGGACTTTTCCGGTAAATCACCGCATAGTGCGCGTAGGAAATCAACGCTTGCAGCGCCGGCTTGGGATGTCCAAGCGGATCGCGGAAAATATCCTCCTGCGTTTTCAATCCCGGAGCTTCTCCGGCAATGATTTTTTCGCGCAGCGCAATAACGGCCTGACCCACCGGCACGACGAAAATCACCTGCTTGCCAAGCTTCGTGTTCACCGCGCGGATGTGCGCGTCCATTTCGTCGAAATAGCGCTGGTGAATCGCACGCAGGGAATCGCCGGTCTGCGCGTTGTGATCCACCGAGGTGGGAACCGGTATCTTCGGAGGATCGTAATAATGCGGTTCGTAGGCATCGAAAGGCAGCCAGAATTCCTGCACGGTCACGCGAATGTCCGGATTGTGCTGCAGACCCAGTTGCGCAAACTTTTCGATTCCGGCATCGGGAAGATAAATCGGAGTCAACACGAGCACATCCACGGCACCCGTTTGCAAAGCTTGCTTGGCCTTGTTATCAGCATCCTTGATATACCAATGTTGAATGGTCTTCGAGCCGCCAATATAATTTGTTCCAACGAATACCTGGCCTTCAACGCCCGCTGACTTCGCGATCTCATCCAGAATGGGCGGGACTTGCGCGAAATAGCTGTGGTGGGCGGCGAAAATGCGCTGGCCTTTGACGATCGGCTCCAAGGCCACGTTGGCCGTCGCTGCGGCGGTTTCCGGGCTTTTCAGCAAGGCTTCTTCGCTGAAAGCGCCTGCAATCGGAAACAGCAAAAGGCAGATGAATAATTTGAGTTTCATGATTTGAAATGCCGGTTGGGAACTTAGCATAGACTTTGTTATTCTGTTGTCTCTAAAATGATGGTTTCCGGCAATCAAGTTGCCATTCTACATGTAGAAATGAGCGGGATTTGTAGTGAACTTCGTTTCAACCTAGGGTTGTCCGGATGAAATTTGTTTTTGCCCTGCTCATCGGCTTCCTCCACAACGCCTTATCCACCGCCAGTCCTTCGGAAACGGAAAATCCCGGCCTGGAAAACGCCCCCACCCCGCCCGCCCAGGTCAAAACCATTACCCAATACGGCATCACCTGGACTTTTGAGAAAGAAGTTCCGGCAGGACAATTTGTCACCGGCGACTGGTGGGTGGTCGGACCCGTCACTGTGATCAGCGTCTCCCCCACGCCCGGACCCGCGCCCGCGGATGAACCGGCCACCGAAGCCAAAAGTATTTACGGCGCCACCTCGCTTGGCAACGACAAGCGCCTGAGAAACGGCTCGATGCTTTTCTCCGCAGACACGGAAATCCCAATGGATTTTTCAAAACAGGGTTACGATTCGCGCCTTGCGAACTTCGACCCGGCGCTCTCCACAAAGTTCCCCAGCAGCCTGGCGCCCGGCCAATCGTTGATCTCAAGCATCAGCAGCGAGAACTACAACAAAAAAGGAAGTCTGGCGACGCCATACGTTCCCGCAATCCAGACGCCGGACTTGACCAAGGGCCTAGCAGCCGGCAAGGAGATACCGCTGGCGTTGGACAGCGCTGCCGTGCTCACCTGTCTGGATCAGGCTCCCCCGGCGGATGCGTTTCGTCCCGCGTATATCGGTAAGACAAAAACAATTTATCGGACGAAAGACATCCGCTGGGACTTGCTGCCGAATCTCAAACCGGTCGCGGCAACTCCGGACTGGAACGCCATGGCGCGCGTTTTTGAACGTCCCTGGCTCGACCATATTTCCAGTTGGCTGATCCAAGCCACTGGGCCGGGGCAGAACCAGCCCAGCTATGGCGGCATTTTTACCAACCTGACATCCACAGCGGGCCTGATGCTGCTTCTCGATGTCCCGCAGAAGCAGAAGCAAAAACTCATGATCAGTTATCTGCAACTGGGGATCGACCTCCACGGCCTGGCGGAATGCGGCCGACAGTGGTTTTCCGACGGCGGCCACTGGATGGGACGAAAGTGGCCGATTATTTTCGCGAGCGCCATGCTCGACCAGCCCGCGCTGCGAACATTCCCGCCGGTGGATTTGCAAGCGCTCCGCGGCCACAGCAAGTTGGAGATTCTGCCTTCGCCGACGGGCGATCCGGCGCCAACCACAATTTTTCAGGAGGATTTGGACACCTACTATGGCAAGGGCGCGGATGGCCAGAATGTTCTGTGGCAGATTGTTTTTCACACCCACACCCGGCAGGCCTATTTGGAAAAACCATTCTTCGAATGGAATGAAGACGACAAATTTACAAATAAATACTACTGGGTCACATGCAACTGGAACGCCTTCGCCCTGGCCGCGCTGTACATGAAGATGAAGTCCGCGTGGAACCATGACGCTTTTTTTGATTATTGCGACTGGTACATGGCGCCGGGGCAGACGAGGCTCGATACAAACGGGAAACCCGTTCCAACCCGGGATACCACGGCGATTTTTATGCAGCAAATGTGGGATGCGTACCGTTCCACTGCGCCCGAACAACCCGGCGGCACGGACAATCTCAAGTGGACATGGGTGGATGGCAAGCTGGATGAAGCAACCCGGAAATTCCATGCCAGCAAAGGACAATGGGTCCCCAACCCAAAGCCGTGACGACAGTCAATCCTCAACGGTTCTTCAACCATTACTTCGAATTTTTCAAGTAATCGATGTTTAGCCTGCATATTTCATACTCATTTCAATGGTCAACCTGTTAGCGCCGGGACGTAACAGCGGAAAGATACGTACTGGGCATATGCAGGCTATGTAACCCGGATGTTCCTGCACCCCAGTTCCTGCCACACTTTGGAGCAGGACACTTTGCTGAGGTTTTCAGAAGCGTGTGAAACATCCGGGTTATGGGGTGATGACTTCAAACCCAAGGGCTCTCGCCGCCATGGCCTGGCGGGCGTCATGAGTCATCAGACGCGTGATCCCAAGTTCCTCCATGGCCGCAAGGTGCAGGCGGTCAAGCGAGCGGCAATGAACCGATTCTCCTTTGCGATGCTGGCGAAGGGCTGTGGGAAAAACCTGGCCAGAGAGCGCCTGGAATACAAACGGAGACTCCTTGTCCAAGGCTTGCAGTTTGGCAAGCAACGCGTGATAAAGGCGCGGGCGCAGCGCTCCGCCCAGATGCCTGGCGCGAAGCTGGACCGCGGCTTCCAATTCCGCAAGCTGGGAAACCGCTACTTCCTCCTCCCGGTGAATGGCCGCTTCGGCGGCTTCATCGCCCGGCTCTGGAAGCAGGTATTTCAACAGCGAGCTTGTATCGAGATAAAGCATTCTTCAAAAGCGCTCAGCGCGGTCCTTTTCGCAGAATTCCTGAACCCAATTCACAGTCACGCCCTTGCCCCACAATTGTTCCTTCCATTTGCGATGGGCAATTGGATCGAAGCGTTTGCGTTTTTTTGTTTTCGGCGTGATGCGGCTGAGTTTGGCCACCGGACGGCCGTCGCGGGTGATGATAATTTCCCTTTCCACCTCCAGGGCTCGCTCCGCTTCAGGCCAGTGCTGACGGACATCCCGTACGGTGATGGTCTTCATGACCGTAGGATGAACATGTTTCACAGCCCTGTCAAGGAGCCGCCTGCACCGCATCGAAATAGACTTTGTCGCTGGTGCTGCCGCTGGAATAAAGGCCGAGAGTGATCGATGACACCGAGAAATCGGACGAGGCGCCTGTGATCGTTCCCGCCAACCCGCCGTTGATGTAGAGGGAGGCGGCTTTTGCTGTGTTGTCAAAAGACACCTCGATCAGATTCCACGCGCCGGGCGTGTAGGTATAGCCGGTGCCGGTGAAACCAGCACCGATATAGCTCCCTCCCGTGACGGAGAAAACGAGCTTTCCAACACCGCTTTGATCGAAGCGCGAGAGGCTCATGTTGCCAATGTTCACAGTATAAAAATTCGCGCCCCCGCCGTTGGCGGGATCCTCGCACACCGCAAAGGAAACCGATCCCTTTGCAAGAGCGGACGGAATAAAACCGCCGGCCACAAGATTGACCGTGGCGCGGGGGCGGAAACCCGTGGCGGTCTGGGAAAGATAGAGCGATTTGCTTCCACCATCGCTGTACGCCTGCGCGTTGGAAACGATGGCGAAGGCCCCGGTTCCCGTACCCGCTACTGCCCAGGTGGTCGTACCAACCGGCTGTCCGCCGATGTTGGCATTGGCGGGATAGGCTTCAAAGCTGTTGCCAAAAAGGGCGCTGACAAATTCATAAGCGCCAATGTCAAAGCCGACCCCTTGCGGCCGGGGTACGCCATCCAGATCGATCGCGGGAGCCAACGTGGCGCTGCCCGTATCGATCAGCGGACTGCCGGACTTCGTATGGAAGTCAAAGCCGTAGTAGTTCACAAAATACCCTGTGTCATAAGCCGTGGTGATGATATTATGATCCAACGTCGTATTGGTGGTATGCCATTCGGAAATAAGGGCAACGATATTGTTGCGGATGATGTTATCAGAGGCGTACACATTGGCGTAAGGCCCGCCCGCCTTGTGCGCGGCAAGATAGATTCTCGAATAGGGATATGGGGTGCCGGCGCGCTTCAAGGGGTTTACCAGCACGGTATTGTTGACGATGCGGCAGTTGCGGGCGCCATCGAAGGAAATCCCGTAATCGTTGCCGTTCGCAATCAGATTGTTCTCCACGATCCAATTATCGTACATCCCATCGAAACAACCGATGCCATGCATGGTGCCCCCATCTTCCGTGCTGAGCGGCTGGTTGGGATCGGTCTGGCTGATGAAGATGTTGCCGCGCAGCGTGACGCCTGTGACGATGCCATTTCCCGCCACGCCATCGGTGCCTACCGACCAGCTTTGGAACCCATCCCGATGCGTGGTACCGCCGTTATTATAACAGTTCCGGATGGTATTGTAATCAAAGATGGAATTATCAGCCAAACCCACCATGGCATCGCCGCAAAAGTTCTCGATCAGGTTGCCGGTCACTCGTGAGTTGGATGCCTGGCCGGTGGATGTCCGCAAAATTGCGATTCCGCCGCCGACATTTCGCAAGGTGTTGTTCAAAAGCACGGTATTGTCAGCATACGATACAATTCCGGAGCCCGCGTTGTTGGTCCAATCGGTCGCGGTCCAGCCGGTAATGTTCGACGCCGAGTAAATAAGACAGTTTTTCACCGTCATATAATGGCAGCCGGTGAGAAAATAAACGTATCTTCCGTTGTCAGTCGTGCCGGCGGTTTCCGGACTGATTGTCAGACCGGAAATCACCCAATGCGAGGCCGCATTATAGGAGGCGGTTATTTTTTTGACCGTCGGCGTATTTCCGTTCTGCGCCTGGATCGTCACATCGCCGGAGTTGTTGCCCTTGATGGAAGGAAAGCCATGGTAACCGGTACGGAGGTTGATGACATCGCCAGCGACGAATGTTTTGTTGGCGGTGAACACGGCTTCCAGGGTGCTCCAGGGACTGGCGGATGTGCCTGGGTTGGACATGGAGCCGGTCACGGGGTCGCAATAATAGTCGGTGGCATTTGCTGCGCCGCAGCCCAACAGACTCAGCAGAGCAAGCACTTGAATATAGGTTTTGTTCATAGTTTGTCCCGGTGTGTTATTTTTATAGGGGTATAAGTTTTTGACTCCGCAAGCAGGTTTGCTTAAATGGACATTGACTGCAATCACTGCTTAGTTCTACCTGTAGTATTGGAGTTCACTAGCGATGATGATCAGAATTGACCCCTTTCTTTTGGGATTAAAAAACAATGGAGGGTCGAGCTAGCTCGACCCTCCATCTTCTCCAGCGCACCCGGGCACGCTTCACTCTAACGCCCCGGTCTTGCGTGAAAACTTATACTTGTGTCATGCAATTCCAGGCATGTCAGGATTTACGACTGTTGGCGCCCAGCCTCCGCAACACAACCAACAGTCCGACCCCACCAAGCAACATCGCGTAGGTGGAAGGCTCCGGAACGGCGGTGAGGTTCAGGGAAATGATGCCGGGCGTGGTATAATCCCATACCGCAGTGAATCCCGTCAGGCCGGAACCGAGTGTAAAGTTGGACGTGCCCTGGGTAAAGCCCTCACTAACCAAGGTTGATCCCGAATTCGAGTAAAACTTGAAAAGCTGATAGATGCCCGCCTGTGCGCCGGTGAAATCCAAGGTGATGCCGCCACTGTCCCGTAGAAAATCAGCCGCTCCTGCATAGTTGTAAAACTGGACCAGGTCGCTGGTGCTTGTGGGACCCAGATCGAAAGTGAATTTTGATCCCGCTTGCATGTCCAGGATGGCTCCGCTCGTGTTGGCGCCGTTCAAAGTCAGCGTGCCGATGCCGCCATCCCCCGCAGCAATAATGCCGCCGGATCCGACGGCGATTGTCGGGGCTGAGACTGTGGCCGAGCCCAAGGCTATGTACCCGTTGCCGCCGAGGGTCGCTGAAGTGACGCTTACGGCACCCACGCTCAAGCCGCTGCTGGTGCTCAGCGTGTTGTTTACAATCAAGGTACCGTTCGAGATCGTCGTGCCACCGGTGTAGGTGTTGCTGTTGCCGCTTAGTCTGAGCGTTCCCGCAGTGTTTTTGGCCAGGGCCAGGATTCTGGAGTTCGGCGTGAAATCTTGGAGTGCGCCGCTGAATGAGCCTGAACCGACCGTCAGCGTTGAGGTATTTACAGCGTTATTAGTGACATTGCCTGCACCCGACAACGAGGCCACGGTTTGATTGAATCCATTGAGCCTGAGGGTGGCTCCATTGGCCACCGAGAGGGTGGTCGTCGTAGGGAGGGCGTTGAGTTTACCAAGAATCAGAGTGCCTCCCTGGATGTCCGTAGTGCCGGTATAAGTGCTGGCTGTAGTCGCGCCAATGGTCCAGTCACTGCTGCCAGCCTTGACCAAAGAGGTCGCGCCGCCCGTTCCGTCCACAATTGCTTGTGTTATGTTATTTTTGATTTGACTGCCGGAAAGTGTGAATGTGCGCGCTCCGGAACCCGTTGTTGAAAAAGTTCCATTATAGTTGAGACCGCTTGCCAAAGCACCGTCCACTTGCAACGTGCCGCCGTTTGCACCCAGGGTGATCCCGCGGTTAAATGAGCTTGGCAGGGATGCCGGGCTGGCCATTAACAGAGTGCCCCCATCTAATGTGACGCCGGCTGTTCCTATATTGGAGGGGCTGCCGTTAGCCGTCACAGCGCCACTGATGCTCAGAATGCCGCCGTTAATGGTGGTCCCACCCGAGTAGGTATTTGTTCCGCTCAATACCAACGTGCCGCTGCCACTTTTGACCAGCCCTACCGTGCCCGTGATACCCGCACTGATGGTCGCATTGACGTTGGCCGTGATAGTCGGGGTTGCTCCCGCCAAGGTTAACGCAAATGGCCCTGAGCCACCGGCGATGGTGTAATTACCGCTGGTCGCTGCATTAAAAGTAATTCCGCCAGCCGTGATAGCCGACCCCAGATTGACCGTTCCGGCTGTGCCATTGTTGCTGCCGAAAACAGCGGTGTCGTTATTGGCGTTGACCCAGGCTGAATCGGTAGTCGTGTTACTCCAGACCGTGGCAGTGGTATCCCAGAGACTGGTAGTGCCATCGGTCGGCGCTGCCGGATTGGCGCCGCTATTGTCCCAAGTCAGTGTCGAGGCCTGTGCAACAGGCATGGCTAAAAGCAGGAATACGGCCGCAAGAGCGGTGAGGCATAACAAGATTCCCGCGCGCGGACGCGTATAATGGGCTCCAGACAGGTTTTCGATATGGTTCTTCATAATTTTTCCCCAGAGGCTTTTAACGTTCGGTTTGGTTCGTTGCTAATTTAAACATTACTCGCATAGGCATCATTTGACAACAGGTACTAAATTCTTACTGTAGAATTGACTCCAACAGGGTAAAAAACGCGGAAAAATGAAGAATTCGGAATATTGAATTCAGAAAACTCGGGTTAAACCACGAAGTCACCAAGGCACGAAGGAAAGCCAAACACCTTTTTCTCCGCAGATTAACCACGAAACTCTCACTCAAACTCCATCCCCATCTCTTTTGGGCTGCGGCGGCACGAAGCCGCTTTTTATTACGGACGACATGTCGATAGTGCAAAGCGTCCGTCGCGGCGGACGCACTCCAAAACTGCGGCTTTGCGTCTTCGCGTGAGAGCCTGTGCTGACTTTGGCTTTCCCTTGGCGCGGCGACATTCCGGGTCAATTGCCTTTCAACGTGATTTTCTGCGGATTGCCGGGCGGATTGTAGGTGTGTGTTTTTCCCTGGATCAGATTCAGTTGTTTTGCCGCCTTGATGTTGTTGTAGAGAACGCAAACCCCGGAGGGCGGACACACATAGTCGCCCAGGCCGGCGACAATGGAGACTTCGCATTTGATGCGCTTCGCCATGTTGACCGTATCGTAATAACCCAGGCCCTCCGCCCAGTCCGGCCTCCAGCCCCTGAGTCGGCCCACGGTAATGCCGCCCAGATCGCTGCACCAGGGAATCATCGCAAAGCATTTGCTGACATCCTTGTCCAGTGCGGCCGCGGCAAGTGCCTGAAACCCTCCCTGACTGCCTCCGGATGACATCAAATCCCTGCCATTCCATTCCGGTTGCGCTTTCAAAAACTCCAAAGTGCGCATGACCCGCAGAATCATCCCATTGAAGTAGCATGTCTCGGGTTTTGCATTCTCATCGTTGTTAAAAGCATACTTTTTGAGTTCACCCTCTCCCAGACTTTTGTAAAAGGCGGCATCTTTTCCGTTCTCGATCCCATGCGCATTGACGTTCAGCGTCATGGTACCGGCAATATAGTAAGGCTGGGCCGGAGTGACTCCATAGCCCATGAACCCGGCTTGGGCTTTGAGGGATTTTGGGACGGCCTCCTTTGGCTTTGTAAAATAGCCTGACACGGGTTTGCCGCCGGCGCAGTCGATCTTCACATCGTAGGTGACAAAGGCGGGATCGCTCGACGGCACCTCGGTCATGGTAAATTTCAACGGCACTTCAGCCAGCCTTGCCTTTTGCCTTGTCCAGAAATCGTCAAAGTCGGCGGGCTCAGGAATGCCCTGCTGCAGCTTTTCCGGTTCGACTCCCGCGCCGCCGTCAAACCGAACCGGCTGATTTTTGGCATCCACGAGAGGTTTTCCACTCTCGTTCAGCGCCCAGACCTCGATCCGCACAAAACCGGGCTTGTCCAGGGCGGTGGTGATGACCAGCGGCTCTTTCTCCGAGGAAACCGCCTCACCCGTCTCCGTCTTGCCATCATCCCCCGTCCTCTTCCATTTCAGATTTTTCCCGGTAAGCGGCTTTGAATCCTCCAACAACTGGACGTTGAACACGATTTTCTCACCGGGTTGATAGAGAGCAGCCTCCTTGTCCGTGATGCCGTTGAAGCTGAGTTCGCCCGCCCACAGGGTGGCGGCGCAAACAAGCAGCGAGAAAAATGAAATCAGGCATTTATTCATATGATGTTTTTAAGGTTAAATTCAATTTGCAGTGAAGCTGGAGCCGGCCTGCGCCCCGGCGGGAAGGGTGTATTTTACGGCCGCCCCGTCGCGCGTGACGGTGATGCCGGCCAGTTTTTGCGTCGGATCCGCGATCCTGAGGCGGTTTTTGTTTTCATCGAGAAGCAGGATGCAGGGCTGGTCAACGGCGATTGTTTTTCCATCGGCATACGTGAGCGTTCCCGGCTCGTAAAAAACGGCCTGCGTCATTTTCAGCCTGGCGTTGCGTACAGCCTGCAATGCGGGAGTGTTTTTAAGGATTGTGACATCCGGCGCGCCCGCCTGCGCCTTAAGCGCATCCAGGGAAACGCCCGGAAGGATCAGGTAACTGTAGTGATCCTCCTTCGGCAGGGCGCCGTGATTGATCCAGATGGAAAACACATTTTTGCTTACCGTTGACTGGTTTCTTCCGCCGGAGGAAATTTCATTCCACCTGCCCGTCTGTTCCTGGCTGCCGAGGCTGATGTTCAGCGGCTCGGGAAAAATATAACCGACATTGTCATGCCAGGCCCACTTGAGCGTCGCATATTCCCTGAGCCCTGCCGGCGCTGCAGCCGGGCCTTTGCCCGCATCCGCCGCAACCCCGCCCCTGGCAAGGCATTGATTGACGCTGGTGGTGATGAAAAGGTCTTTGTCCTTGTTAGCGCAGGTGATCCCCGCCCCGAGACAGACAATCTGGTCGTCAAAATAGAACCAGCTTTTTTTGGCGGCAAGCCCCTCGCGATTAAGCGCCAGCGCGGCGGCGCCGTATTCGCCGTCCGCAACCCCGCCGACAAATTCGCATGGGTTCGTAATCTGGAAATTCTTCGGCTTGAGCCGGGCCTTGTCGGTGATTTTCGGCGAAGTCACCCCGGGCAGCCGCGACCAGTCCCACACGGGAAAAATGTCCTCGTATTCATGGCCCGTCATATAAACATAGGTGGCGCCGTCCCCCAGATACTTGCCCTGGAGATTCTCTCCATTGACAAGCTCTGTGGCATAAACCCGCGCGGAGTTCATCCGCGTGGAAACGTAAAACCCGGGGCGGCGATGCACCATGAAATCCGCGCGCCAGAAATACGTGTTTTTCGCTGGAATGGCGCTGACCGGAACGTCAGGACTGTCCTGCTCAATCGCGGCTTGATATTCCGCCGCATGATCGGTGTCGGAGGCTTTTGCCCGAGCCAGGATGCGGAGGACCGTGCTCCCTTTTGCCGCGGGGGATTGCGGGCCGATCTGCCGGCCGCAGGAGCTGATGTCCATAAAGCCTTTCCAGACGACGACACTTTCCCCTTTCAAGAGGTAATCCCTCATGATTCCGATTTTGTCCTGCTCCAGCGCCAGGCTGCTGCCGTGCAGGACGGTCAGCCAGGTGACGATGTCCCCGGCGAAACCCAGTCCATAATTCCCGAGTTGCAACTGCGGGCCGTGTTGAAAAAAGGAAAAATCGGGTTGGATTCCTTCCTGCGTTGAGAGGAGCACCACGCCCGCGCTGCCCCTGCTTATCTTCGGTTCGCCCCCGCCGGCCTGCGTGGCGACAGTGACTTCCTCGGAGATGACATCGCGGGCGTGTTGCACCAACTCGAAATCTGAGGCGAGCAAACCGCGGGTCAGCGTGTTTTCCGCCACCCAAACGCGATTTTGCCCGGTAAGCGCCCCTCGGCCGCCAAAACGGGGCGGGCTGTCAATCACGGCATGGGAGACGATCTTGATTCCCGCGGCGCGTTCCTGCGGGGTAAGTTCGGGCTCGATGAGCAGCATGATGATCGAGATTTCGCGCGGCACGCCGATTTCGTTATGCCACCAGTTGGGACTGCGGTAATCCTTTTGCAGCCAGTGGCCGAGGGCGGCGTGGATCGCCCTGGACAACCCGGGATCGCCGTGGAGCCTGCATTCCGGTGAAGTGTACACCATGCACATCTTGTTGGTGCGAGTGATATGATCGACAGCACGCCAGTAGCCGGGGGTCAGGTCCGTATAGTTCACGTCGGGCCAGGTTCCGTCCGCGGTCAGCGATTTCATCCACGCGGCCACCTGCTCTTCGTCCTTGCCGGCGCTGTTTGCACCCTTCCAAACATCGCGCTGATAGTCGCAAAATTGTTTTTTGATCAAGGCCATATCGGCGCTTTGTTCCGGCGATGGTATTTTAGCCGCGGTCTCAAATCGGATGGCCACGTCACCCGCCCCTGGCGATGTTGCCACCGCGGTGTCGGCCGCAGCCATTGAGTCCGGGGAAAAAAGTGGCAGGGCCGCAAGCGCCAACGCGCACATGAATCTTTTGTTGATAAAAGGCATGGATGGGTTCATTCAAGTTTTCAGTTTCAAGTTCGCCCCCGGCGAATCCGTCCTGTGGCGGATTTTCAGCGTTCAGTTTGTGTCCGAATTCAACATTTTTCCTCTCACAAAGCCGCAAAGTCACGGAGAATGTATTTCGCGCCAACACCAAGTTCGCCAAGGAAGATAAAAACCATTCCTTGGTTTAAAACAGGGAACAAAGAACCACGAACCAAAAACCAAGAACGATTTTGTGCCGCTTCCATCTGTGTGAATCTTCCCAATCTACGGATAAAATGTCTTCCTTCGTGTCTCCCGACAATCCCTGTCCGGATCACCGATTGCTGCCTTCGTGATTCAAAATCTGAGCTTATTGAATTGGCAATGCGCTACAATGACCATATCGTTCTAACTGTATAAAGCCAACCTTCCCCATTGACTCCCGGCGCGGAAAACAAGACAACGGTTGATGCATGAAGACCGCAAACGGAAAGGCACCCTCATTCCTGCCTTCATAACAAAGAGATTCCCGCAATCCCCGCCCGACTCTGGAGCGGGGAAGATTTGGACGGTGGGAACTCTCGCCTACACCACAGGCGGGCTGATCCTTCTGTTTTCCTGGCTTCTTTGGGGCGATTTCGCGTACTCGTTCAAGGAGCGTTCGATACCGACAATCGTCCTGTCCCAACTCCAACGATTCCACGCATCCGATACCCTCGCCGCCCTTCTCACCGGCGCCCTGCCCCAATTCCTTGCGATGGTGCTTGGCCCGATTGTCAGTTGTCTCTCGGACCACCACCGCGGGCGCATGGGCCGCCGGATTCCATTTTTGCTCGCTCCCACTCCCATTGCCGTTCTTTCGATGGTCGGCCTGGCTTTCGGCCCTTCTATCGGACATTTCCTGCACCAGATACTGGGCGCACATTCCCCCGGCCTTGATATTTGCACCCTCATCGTCATCGGATTGTTCTGGGGGGCCTTTGAAACCGCGGCCATTGTCGTCAATGCCGTTTATGGCGCGCTCATCAACGACGTCGTGCCTCACGCTGTCATCGGACGCTTCTACGGCATGTTCAGGGCGGTGTCCTTGCTGGTGGCGATCTTTTTTTTCTATTCGCTGGTCGGAAAGGCGGAAAGCCATTTCAAGTGGCTTTTCCTCGGCCTCGGGGCGTTGTATGGCGTCGGCTTTACCATGATGTGCCTCAAGGTGAAGGAGGGCGAATATCCGCCTCTTCCAAAAATGGCAGGGGGCCTTGCCGAAAATTTTGCTGGCGGCATCAAGGTTTATTTTCGCGAATGCTTCAGCAATCCCTATTATCTCCTTTTTTTCGGCGTCATCGCACTGTCCTGGATGGCATTCACGCCGATCAACCTGTTCAGCCTGTTTTTTGCCAAGAGCATCAACATGAGCATGGAGGCCTGGGGAAAATATATCGCGCTGACCTACATTATCTCTTTCATCCTGTCTTATCCTCTCGGCGCGCTCGCGGACAGGTTCCATCCCGTCCGCATGGGACTGGTGACCATGGGACTCTACGCGGCGGTCGCTTTGTGGGGAGGGCTGTATGCCAGAAGCGCGGGCACGTTTGCCTTCGCACTTGTCGCGCACGGCGTGCTCTCGGGCTGCTGGATGACCTCGACCGCATCCCTCGGGCAAATGCTGTTGCCCAAGGCGAAATTTGCACAGTTCGCCTCGGCCATGGGCCTGGTCAGTGCCACCGGAACGATGCTGGTGGGCCCCATCGTCGGCCAGTTCCTCGACCATATTCATCACGTCTATCGTTATACCTATCTTGCCAGCTCCGGATTGGCTCTACTGGCGTTTGTGTCATTCGTCATCTTGTACACCCAATTTATGAAGCTCGGAGGGCCGAAAGAGTACGCGGCTCCATAGCCTGCAAAGACAAAAGAACACATTTTGAACCACGGACTCCGACATTCGCCGCGAGCAGGTGGACACGGATTAAAACACAAGGTCTCGCGCAAAGACGCGGAGGTGCAGTTTTGAAGTGCGTCCGCCGCGGCGGACGCTTTGCATTAAGATCATGTCGTCCGTGATAAAAAGCGGCGGCGTGCCGCAGCAATCCAAAAGAGATGGAGTTTGAGTGAGAGTTTTGCAGTTAGAGCATATTATATTTATTCTGCCGCACGTTCATGCGTCATTGCGAGGAGCGAGGCGACGCGGCAATATAAACGCAATTTGCTCTATGACAACGATCCTGGAACATTCTACAGTTAGATATAAGACGGTTTAATTCGGGTTCGACAACAATGCCCACGGCCATCATGCTCCGCTTTTTACCCATTTTATGATTCTGAACCTGATCCATCGGCCCGCCTACGGGGAACATTACCGGTTGTTCCGTCTCCAACAGGACATGGCCCATCAACTCGGTTTGAAAGTCACCCTGTTGCTCGACCCGCGGGCATTTCGCGACGAGCGCGTACTCAAGGAGATACGCCAAGATGTGGAGAAATACGGGGATGAACTCGGCATCTGGTTCGCCGACTTCAAAGGCCCCGATTTCGAAAAGGAAGTCAGCGGCAAGGAGTTCTTCATCTGGCTCTTCAGCCAGCCCGAAAAAAAGCGCATCTTCGAGATCGTTTTCAAGCTTTTCCGGGAAATCTTCGGCCACGATCCTGTATCAATCGGCTCCTATCATTTCGATGCCGGGTGCCAGCGCCTGATCCGCGAACTTTGCCCGACGGTCAAGATCGCGGTGGCGGGCTGTTTCGAGGAAGGGGTCAAGGTCTTCCACGGCTGCAACAATTCGTGGTACCTCTTCAACGAGGGCATGCCCTGGACTTCCTGGTACCCCTCGCGCACTCACGCGCTGCGCGCGGCAACCGACGAATCCGACTGGTCCGGAATTGTGGCCGTGCCGCACTTGAGCCGCGATCTGGTCCTTTCCTACGAGGGGCGCAACGACTTTTTCGCCACCCACCCGGCCAACGTCCAGCGGGCCATGGCGTATCGGGCCGAAGATTGCCCCTATATGTACAATCTGGTGGACCAGCACCGGCTCCAGGAAAAATACAACGACGGTTTTTCCTACTGCAACGTCCATGTCAGCGCCGCCTGGCTTGTACCCAACCACTGTGTGGCCGACCCCGAGTCCGTCTCCGCGGGCCTTTACCGCGATTTCCTCGAATACTTTGTCGAGTTGCGCAAACAGGGCCATTGCCAGGACATGACCATGGGCGAATTCGCAACCTGGTATCGGAAAAACACGCCGATTGAAAAACCGCAGGTGGCGCTGGCCAAGGAGATGCTCTACGGCACGGGCAAAAACTATTTCTGGTACTCCGACGGCTATTTCCGCGTCCTGATCGACGCCACGCAGGGCGGTTCCATCGGCGACCTGCGGCCCTACGCCGGGCAGGTGCCGGTCGATACCGGACGCGACACGCCCCACACCATTTACGGTTCCTACCCCTACCTCATCCATTCGCAATACCGTTCGGGCATCGCCCATCACAGCGAGGACGGCGCGCGAACCACCCTTTTCGCGATCTGCAAGGGTGAGGAAATCGATCTCGGCATCTGCCCGACGAAGGTGGCTGCCGTGGAGAAAGATGGACCTAACACCCGCGTGCGTCTGAGCCCGGCAAAGGTCTCGTTCCGCAGCGGCGTCGAGGCATCCATCGAAACCGAGTTTTATTTCGCTGGCAAGGGCAACATCCGGATCGTGCGGCGGCTCGTCGAGAGCTCCGATCCCGGCGTCGAAATTCGCGTGCGGGAATATGTGAAGGGCTGTTACGGCGTCACCGAATACCCGGAGGATATGAAGGGCATCCGCCTCTCCGTCGAAGGCGCAAAACCGGCGGCGCTCGACTACGCCTACAAGGGACAGACCCTCGCAACGGACGCCGCAAAGGCGGTTCGCGCGCAAATTCCGCAAGTCCGCACCGAACTGGTTCTGGAGCCCGAGGGCGGACCCGCGCTGCAAGGTCAGGCCATCGAAGGCTACCTCTTTAATCCCTACTACACGCTGACCCTGGAAAAAACACTGACCAGGCAAAAGGAGACACAAACATGGCTTCGAGTGAAAAAACTGCCGTAAGATTCCGCTGCCCCGTCTGCTTTTCCCGGGAAACCGACGTCGTGCTTTGCCAAAAAGGCGCCGACTACTACTGCGTCAAATGCAGTTTTACCGGCAATCGCGCGGACATCTGGAGCATGTATGGCGACCTGCAACGCAAGTACAAGTGGATGTTGAACCGCGTCACGATGGAACAGCAGGACGCTCTGTAATTCCCCCATGCCACAGCACTCCTACGGACATTTCAGCGAGGACGGAACCGAGTTTGTCATCACCAATCCGGAGTGCCCGCGGGCGTTTGACAACTTCCTCTGGAACGAGGCCTCCTTTGCCAACGTGCAGCAAACCGGCGTCGGCTGTTTCGATTATCAGGTGGACGGCACGGAGGCCGTGCAGCTCCTGACCGGCATCGGGCGGATCTGCGACTTCGATGTCTTCGGGCGCGATCACCTGATGAGCCGCCTTGTTTATATCCGGGACAATGACAGCGGCGAGTACTGGAATTTGAATTGGGAACCGTCATGCATGACGTATGAAAAATTTGAGTGCAGGCAGGGACTTGGTTACACCCTTCTCAGCAATACAACCAATCAAGTGGAAGCAGATTTCCGTATTTTTGTCCCACAAGGCAAGGACCCGGTCGAGCTCTGGGATCTTCGTTTCAAGAACCACAGCAGCAGGCCGCGCTCTATCTCGGTGTTTCTCTATGTGCAATTCCAGTTTGCGTTCAAATGGGGATTCAACAGTTACGGCGACGCCATCTACCGCGAAACACACTTGAATGAAAAACTTAACGCAGTGGTGGCATCCAAGCATCCTTTTCGAAAACCCCACTGCCATCTCACCGGCTTTCTCACAGGCAACAGGCCGATCGCGGCGTTTGACGGCTCCCGCGAGGCCTTTGTGGGCGCCTACCGCACATTAAAGGACCCCATCGCCGTGGAACGGGGCCAGTGCTCCAATACCCCCGGCTCGGCAGACGCCACGGTCGGCGCGCTTCAATTCAACTTCATGCTAACACCCGGCGAAGAAACGGCGCTTTCCGCCCTGCTGGGAGCAACCGATGACGAGTCCGGAGTTGCCACGTTACGCGAACGCTATCTTGGAAAATCCGCCGGGTATTTCGCCGAAATGCAAGCCGCCCATGCGCGCATGGTTTCAACCAACCACGTCAAGACACCCGATCCCATCTTCGACCAGATGGTCAATATCTGGATCAAGCAGGTGGCCGCCTACGGCAGCACCTGGTGCCGCTGGGGCTGGAACGGCTATCGCGACATCGTCCAACACGGACTCGGAGTGTCCGCTCAAAATCCAGCCCGCACGAGAGAGATTCTGTTGGAGGCGCTGCGTCATCAATTTTCCAACGGGCTCGCCCTTCGCGGGTGGAATCCGGTGGACGAAAAGCCGTACAGCGACAGCGCCCTGTGGCTTGTGTTCACCCTCTGCGCCTATCTCAAGGAAACCGGCGACCTCGCCCTGCTCGAGCAAGCCGTGCCTTACTACGACGGCGGCGCCGACACCGTGCTCGGCCACATCCGCACCGCACTCGATTTCCTGGAAAAGAACAAGGGTTTGCACGAACTCATCCTCATCAAGTTCGGCGACTGGAATGATTCGCTGACGGGAGTGGGCAAGGAAGGCCGCGGCGAAAGCGTCTGGCTCTCGATTGCGTACGCGGAGGCGATGCGTGAAATGGCGGCCCTGATGGAAGCCACCGGACAAAAACCGGCCGCGGACGATTATAATAAACGCCGCGAGTCGATTGCCGATGCGGTCAACAAACACGCCTGGGACGGCGGCTGGTACAAGCGTTGCTACGATGACGCCGGACAGGCCATCGGTTCACACAACAACCGTTTTGCGTGCATCTTCATGGAACCCCAATGCTGGGCCCTGATCGCCGGAATCGCGGATGCCGAACGCGCAAAGAAACTCGAACGTTCCTGCGACGAGCACCTGCTAACCGACCTGGGGTATATGCTACTAACACCTCCCTATACCGAACCCGACCCGAACATCGGGCGCATTTCAAGCATGGAGCCGGGCATTGCGGAAAATGGAACGATCTATACCCATCTCAACATATGGATGATTTTGGGTTTGCTGCGACAGGGCAAGGCTGACAAGGCCTACGATATCTTCCGGCGCATCACCCCGGCCTACAAAGACAGCGATGCCAAGCACAAAGCCTCGTTCCTTTACGCCAACTGTTATTTTGGCCCCAGCCATCGGAACCGCCCCTTTCAACAGGAGTTTACATGGATCACCGGCTCCTATGCGTGGCTCAATACGGTTCTCCTCAACGAAATGATCGGCCTCAAACCCGGCTACGCGGGGCTTGCAATCGAACCCTGCCTCCCGAAGGAATGGAAGGAAGTGGAAGCGGAACGCTGCTGGCGCGGGACAACCTACCGGGTCCGCCTGCTCAATCCCAAGGGTATTGGCCGCGGCAAAGTGTCGATCACAATGGACGGCACACCGATCAAGGGCAACGTCCTCCCCTACTCTGCAGACAACAAGACACACCAAGTCGTTGCCACGATCAGCGAATAAATCTACATCCGGATGGGAAAACCCCGCAAACAGGCCTATTAGCGCGGCAACCGGGAAAATTTCTACAGTTAGAATGTATCAGTACTGGATCAAAACCGCTTTCGCGCTTATCGTATCGGTATGGGAAGCAGATCCTCACGCAAGACAAGCTTCGAACCCAGGACAAAATTCTGTCCTCCGGGTTTCCGTAAAGCACCTGCTCTTGCTTCGCGGCGCGCCTTCAGCCTCATCGAAGTCCTGGTGGTCATGAGCATCATCGGCGTGATTGCCGCCGCCACCATCCCCGCCTTTCAACAAATCGTCATCGGTTCCAATTTTACAGTTTCCGGCGAGTTGCTCCGCGATAACCTCACCCTCGCCCGCCAGACCGCCTTGGCGCGCAACCATTCGGTCGAAGTACGGTTCTACCAGTTCCAGGGAACTGGCGCCACCACTTCCGATTACCAGGCTTTCCAGTTGTTTCTGCAAAAAGATGACGGCACCTATGCAGCACTCACCAAGGTGCTCTATTTTCCAAAATCCATTATCTTGAACACTGATACACAGTTTAGTTCCTTGTTTGATTCCAATTCCACGAACACAACGATTGGCCAGGGCGTAAACACGGGCGTCCAGTTGCCCGAAGTCGGGACCGCCTATCAATACCTTTCCTTTAAATTCAAGCCGGGTGGAGGAACCAGTCTGGCTCAGGTGCCACCATGTTTTGTCACTCTCGTGGCCAAAAACGCGGCCCCGGTCAATGGCAGCCTTCCGGCCAATTTCGTCACCGTCCAAATCGATCCGGTTGTAGGCAAAGTGGCGGTATTGCGTCCCTAGCCTGCTTATCTCAGACGTGTCACGAAAATACTCCACCTGGTTTTTCCACCGTTGCCGGGAAGAAAACAGCGGGGGATAAGCAGGCTCTTGCAAAACCGCCTGGAAATAAGACGTTTCTAATTTCAAAAATCCCATTCAAGCGAAGGGGTTTTGCTTTTAGCACGGATGTTATGGTGTCGTCACTCCGCCCGGCCTTTTGGCAGGACGCCCTGCATCGGTTTTCAGAGGCGTGTGAAACATCCGGGCTAAAGATAAGGATTGTGCTTCTTTTCCCTGCCGATGGTTGTCGAAGGCCCGTGGCCGGGGTGGATGACCGTTTTGTCAGGCAAGGAGAGTAGTTTATTCCGAATCCCGTTCAGCAGCAGTTGCTCGGAGCCGCCCGGCAGGTCCCAGCGGCCTACTCCGCCCGCAAACAGGACGTCGCCGCCGAAAACAAATTCCGCCCCCTCTTCATACAGGCAGATGCTGCCCAGGCAATGGCCGGGGATATGCAGAATTTTGAACTTCCAGGGATCAAATGGGAACACGTCGTCCTGGTCCAGGAATTTTGCGGCATGTACCGGCGGCAGGTCGATGGGCAGCCCGTAGTTCCGCATGATTCCGGGCTGGGTGCAAAGCGGTTCATCGGCCTTGTGATAATAAACCGGGCAGTTGTGGCGTTTGGCAATTTCAGCCGCATCCCAGATGTGGTCCCAGTGGCCGTGGGTGAGCACGAGCTGCGTGACCTTGAGTTTCCAGTCGTCGAGGGCGTCGGCGGAACCTTCGGGAGCGTCAACAGCCAGCCAGCCGTCGCGGCCCTCGAGGAAGTACGCGTTGGTTTCGGCGAGCCCGCCGGTGAAGGTTTTGATGTTGGGAGCGGATGGCATGGTTCGGCAGATGGTCCGTGGTTTAAATAAGCAATGCGCCAAGGTAGCAATGAGTTGGAGAGGGTCAAGCCGGACTCCAATCATTTCCAAAAGAGTTCTTGCCCGAAGGCCTGAAACTGTTAGCGTCTTTGGAAATCATTGCCGGTTTGTTTGAGGTATCGTAAACGGCGTTGTTCACTTCGGATTTTGGACAACGCGGATTGAACGAAAGAAAACGAGTGAATTGGAGTATTGCGCCATCCTGTTTCCCCCTGGGAAAAATCAACACACGAATTTGTTTTATCATCGGCCTGTTTTTAACCGTGCAAGCGCCGGGATGGGCCGGCACGGACACACCGGATGCTGTAAACGAAAAGCAACCGGCACCGGCCATCCGGCAGGTCGAACCGAACTTTTTGAATCAACCCTACCTTTTCGGCGATTGGGGCGGCACAAGAACCCAGCTCGCCGAACAGGGCGTGGTGTTTGCGCTTAACAACATTGGCGACTGGCAGACGGATGTGAGCGGCAACCAGCAGCATCACATGACCTACAACGGGCGCTTCCGCGGGATTGTCGATATCGATTTCAAGAAGCTGGCCGATGTGGACGGCGAATTCTTTTTCACAGCCCTCTGGCAATACGGCCAGAACAACACGGTACCCTATCCCAAAGACAACACGTTCGTCAGCCCCTACGGGGTCACAACCTTCACCAGCAGTGTCGGGGGCGAGGAAAGCGAGCGCATTGATCAATTGTGGTATCAGCAGGGTTTCGCCGACAGCAAGTTCAAGGTGAAGATCGGCCAGGTGGCCGCCTCAAGCGAATTTGGCGCAACGGATTATTTTGATACGTTTGTGAACGACGAATTGGCCTATGCGCCCAGCGCCATTTTCAACATCCGACAGCCCTTCAGCCCGGCCGGCAAGCCGGGCATTGTCCTGACCGGAGACCTGTCCGATCTGACCCCGGGCCTTTACACGAAGGCGGGCGCCTTCACGGCCTATTACAATCCCTATCATCCGGACAGCAAGGGCGTTGACTATGCGGACGATTTTGAGCACGGCATGACCGCCGCGTTTGAAATCGGGTACAACGAACCCAACAAGGAATATCCCGGCTTGTACAAGATTGGCGCCAACGGAAATGAGTTGTCCTACATGAATCCCTCCACTGGAAAAATCTACCGCAACGACTACAATCTTTATGGGGTGATCGAGAAAACCGTTTATCATCCCACCGGGCCTGACGGCAGCCTGCAAACCAAGAAGGGGCTGGATCTGTTGTTTCAATCCATCGGCGCGCCCGGCGACCGCAACCCGATCGAATTCGAATTCAGCGCCGGGGGCCGTTATACCGGCTTGATTCCGGGGCGCGATGCGGACAAACTCGCTTTCGGCGCCGTTCATTCGGAGATTGGAGGCGCATTCCGCAAGTACTACCGCAGCCTAACGGGACATGGACTCGGGAGCGAAACCACCCTCGAACTTGGTTATCAATACATTGTCACACCATGGTTCGCCATCCAGCCGGATGCCCAGCTTATCGTCGATCCGGGTGGTGACGCTTCCCGCGGCGACATCCTCATTCTGGGCCTGCGGACTATCGTGCAATTTTAACCTCAAAAAATATGAAAAGTGATTCCATGAAAGACAAAGTAATTCTTGTAACCGGCGGCAGTTCGGGAATCGGCAAGGCCTGCGCCCTGGCGTTCAGCCGGGCGGGGGCGACGGTCACCGTGGTGGCGGACATCAACCAGGAAGGCCTGGATCAAACCGTAACCGAGATGGACGGCGACGGCTTTTCCGTCCGTGTCGATATTTCCAAGCCCGATCAGGTGAAGAAGTTAATCGATGAGGTGGTCAAGAAATACGGGCGCATCGATTGCGCCGTCAACAACGCCGGGGTGGAAGGCCAACTGGCATCGACGGTCGATTGTTCCGAAGCCAACTGGGACAAGGTATTGTCCATTAATCTCAAGGGGATCTGGCTCTGCATGAAACATGAGATCCCGCAGATGCTCAAGCAAGGCGGTGGCGCCATCGTCAACATGTCGTCGGTTCTCGGTTTGGTCGGGTTGCCGGGGTATCCGGCCTATGCGGCCAGCAAACACGGCGTGGTGGGTCTGACCAAGACCGCGGCTCTGGAGTATGCGCAGGCCGGCATCCGTGTCAACGCGGTCTGTCCCGGCGCGGTGCGCACACCCTTGATGGGACGCATGATCAAGGACAATCCCAATGTCATTACAGAGGAACTGTTTGTTTCGCTGGAACCGATCGGCCGGGTGGCCGAGCCGGAGGAAGTGGCCCAGGCCGTACTCTGGCTTTGTTCCCCTGGCGCATCCTACATCACCGGCGTCGCGCTGCCCATCGACGGCGCTCTGACCGCGCGTTGAGGAAATTGGAATTGTCAGCGTGGTTGATAGTTCCCTGTTTCCATTTTCAGATCATCAATTCTAATCATCAATCTGGCCCAGCCAGGGGAACGGGCGATGGCATTGCGCCGAGGTTTTCCTTGAGCTGGGGCGCCACATAGGCGTCATCGCCTCCGTACCGCTTCCAACTCTTGTACATTTTGAGCAGAAAGATAAAAGCAGGGATAGTGAAGACAAGCCCCCAAATGGGAATGTAAAAATACGCCCGGTCCACGCCGACGCGACGCCCCACGAAATCCAGAGCCGCCCCAGCCAGGGTGGCGCCAATGATTGACCCAGCCGAACGCCAGACCGCATTCATCGAACAAAACTGGCCCAAACGTTCCTGTGGAAATATCCGCATCAGCAGAACAGGATCCCACATGGCGCTCAGAGCAGCTACGGGAGCTGCCAGTCCGACGCTTATGCAAAATTGCACGAGATAAACCTGTCGAATCCGGATGAGAGGCCCAAGATGTGTCATGTGCAGATGCCAATGCTGAATGTGAATCATGGGCACCCACTGCAACCAATGAGCGTGCCATTCCCACACCGCGCTGGCTGACGGGTGCCAGAATAGCCAGATCAAATTGACCGGGGTCACAAATAACCCCATTATAGTTGCAGCGATCACCACGCGGATCGGATGATACCGGTCTGCCAGCCAACCCGCGCCAAGCACCAGCACAGCCGTCACGATGCTTGCGGTCATTTGGATGCGGCCAATTTGAAACAAATCCAGGCCGACCCGTTGCAGGAAGAAGAGGTTGAACACGGCCGCGCCACCGCCAATCGAGCCGATAAACGTTAGCATCCAGAAATACCAATAGTGCGCATGTGAATGGCATTCCTTGCCATAAGTCGTGATTGCAGCCACCGGGCCGGTCTGCCCTCCAATGAAAGGCGGCGCGGGCGGGTATTGCCCTTCCCGGACGTTGAGGATCATCAAGCCGAACCCGCCTAGATACAGGACTGCGGCTCCGACGAAAATCTGGGTCGAATGCGTGTCGGAATAGGGGAAAATAAAGTTCTGATAAAGCGCGGACGATCCCAAACCAAGCAGTCGGAACCAGGACATGAAGCGCGCCAGCAAATGCTCCGGCACAATGTCTCTGAAAAGGTACCAAAAAGTTGAGGTAACAAACGTATTGAAAAAGATGAATATTACCAGCAACACCGCGAGAGTCAGGATGGCCGCATGATTGGCGGAGACCTTTTGGAGAATCCCGAGATGCGCATGCAACCAGAACCCCAGTCGATCCCCGTACGCCATGCCCACCAATGCCATCACAATGAAGGGCAGGGAAAACAAAATAAACGGAATCCTCCGTCCCCAGCGGCTGCGATAGCGGTCGCTCTTGAAGCTGATGATCGGATTCAGGGTGCAATAAACGATCCCGGGAATGGTCCCCAAAATCAGTCCGATTTCAGTGTTCGATGCCTCCAGCGCCTTAAACTTCAACTGCATGATGGGTTGGGTGACCGATTCCATCACCGTGAAGCAGAAATCACCCCACAACAACCAGAAGAACAGAATCACCAGCGCCGGCTTCGTGTAGGTCAGCGTACCGGCATGATAGAGTTTTGGAGCGACATCTGTTCCGTCCGGATTTTGTAGGTTTTTTTTCACTTATTTCTTTGTCAGGTCGTCATGCTTGTGGGAACCGTGCGCATGCTCCTCAAGGATCAACTCGTCAAGGTTCCGGTTATCGACCACGGTGCCATCGTCCAGCGCGTTGATCTGTTGATGGCGAAGTCGTTGGAAAAGCCTGAACATGTCCCGCAATCCGCCCCAGGTAAACCAGATGCCGGTAACCACCGCAAAAAGGATGGGCAGGCCGATGGCGGTGACATGCCAATAGGACGACCATGTGGCCGTGGACCAGGGCGAAACCAGGTTCCACAACGAAACCACGACGAAAACCGAGAACCAGAACATCGTCCAACCAAACAAACCGCTTGCTATCCATTTGTCACTAAGGCTGAAGTTTTTATCAATGCCAATGAGCTTGCCCCAGCCGACTTTTCGGTCCTCTTCAATCCTGGCTTCCCCGACCAACGGTTTGATGGTGGCATATTGGCCGCGATGCAGCATCCGTTCCAGATTGAAGTCTTCCTTGCACGTCAACAACGAAACGATGGCATAAACTGAAATGGCTAGAAGACCCGTAAAGAAACCAAGATAAACTCCGTTCAAGATAAACCCATAATGGCCGTCCTTTTCAACGGCGAAGCGTCCAAGATCAATAAAGCCGAGTTTGGTGCCGTGCAACACGAAGGACTCGCCGTAGTTCGAATAAATCAGCCGGATGATGATGGAGGACAAGGCAAGTGTGGAGCCGGTGACGAAGGCGGACCAGGCGCCGGCAGCAGTACCTTTCTTCCAATAAAGGCCGCCGACAACAACGGGCCCGGCCCCGCTGAAGATCGAACAGGTAATGGCCCACCACATATTGATGTAATCGTTCATGGGAAACAAGGAGCCAAACAGGAAGGCAAAGCAGGCCACGCCGACAATCGTAAGGCGCAGAACCCAAAGATGAGTCCGCGTGCCAAAGGGTTTCTTGCGCAAAGGAACCAGGACATCCTGCACAAAAATGCTGCCCCAGGAGTGAAGATGCGTGGCATCTCCACCGAAAACACCCATGAGCAAGATCACACAAAAAACACCCTTCACACCTGCAGGCAACAGAGTCGCCAGGGCAATGGGCACTTGCATTTGTTCCCGGATCTGGCCGTTGGAGATTTGCTGGACAGTCGTATGGACCTTGGCCGCGCCGGCGGCAAAGTCGGGATGCCCCAGATAAGTCATGGCGGCCAGGGCCAGCAGGGTAATGACCGCACCTTTGCCCATTTCCCGCCAGCCGCCGAGAATGCCACCCATCCGCCCCTCATGCGCCGTCAGGCCCGCGGAATTATAACCGCTTGCATTTTGCCAGGCCATCCTGCCAATGATGCCGCCCCAGACGCCGATCAGGACAAACCAGATGTTGAAATCCGCAATTTTGAATGAATCAAACGGGTTGACCAGGGAATGACCCGGAGGATGGGCGACGGGATCCGTAAGCACGGCATTCATCTGCGTCCAACTGAACATGTATAAAATGGTAAAAATGATGACCAGATAAAAAACCTGCGTGATAATGCCCTCCATTGCGTTGATCACCAAAACGGTGATGACTCCGCCGGACGTTGCAATAAACACCGTGATGCTGAGAAACAGGGCCATCAGCGGTATGAAGGTCGGCAGGGTATGTGAGAAAACATGCACCGTCTCCGGCAGGCCCAGGAAATAAACCAGGGCGCGGGCGCCGACAGCCGGGATAATCCCGAAGTTCAGGATGCCGGACAGGAACCCGGTGATACCCGCAAAAACCCGGAACGACTTGTTGTAACGAATCTCAAAAAACTGGGAGAGGGTCATGGCCCGGGTTTCGCGGTAGCGATAGGTGACCCAGCCTGCGATCGCCATGATAACCACCACCGGGGCGTTGAAATTCCACCACCAACCCAGCGAAAATCCACCGTGGGAAAACGACTCAAAAAATGCGACGAACACAACAGCGCCCGAATACAATTCCCCCCCCGCAATGCAGAGCAAATAACGCTCGGCGGAACGGTTTGCCGACATGAAATCGGCCACACTTTTGACATAGCGTCGGCTGTAAATACCGACACAAAGAACGATGAGAAGCGGGATGGCAGTGACGATCCAATCGAAAATGGACATAGATTTCAGAATAGATTAAGGTGTTAGAAGCCTTTTTATATGCTTTGGCGGACAAGGCTGACTTGGATTACCCCATTAATCCAGAAGAAAAATCATGTAAAATAAGATGGCGTAATGGAAGGCGGCTTATAAACTGAGACGGGGTAATGAAAGACAACATTTGGCGCCGGTTCTTTCGTGAGCGGTGCGGCTTGGCGTCCTGCGCCAGGCGCGCATCGGCAGGATTCTTATGTACCGCCCTGCTCCTGATCTTCTTCTCTTCTTCAACCGTCTGCAATAGCCAGGTAACCGCCGACCCCTTTGCCCAAAACGCGCTCAATACCATTATCGGCGACTTGCAGCAGGAAATTGCGAACGGTTCGACAGCGACAGGATCGCCTGTGATTTATACGCCCACAAGCAATGCCTACATGGTTCCGGTAAGGAATGGTGTGCCCGCAACCTGGAACCTCACGAGTGCGACGAACACAACCCTACTCCGAATCAGCAGCACGACCTCGGCCATGATTTCTGGCCAGCCGGTCGATCATCCCGCGTCGAATGCGCTGAGCACCAACCCCTCGGCCAATGGCAGAATCCTCAGCACGGCCCTCTGGAACCTGCATTACTTGATTCAGCTCAAAAACATTAACAGCCCCACCGATTCGACACCCGACATGAATTTCATCGCTCCAAGCTGGGTCTATGTGACAAGTACAGGACCCGCCGTGATCACAAGCACCAGCAGTTCTGTCCTCGGGCGCTACGCCTATGCCATTTACGATGAAGGCGCGCTGCTGGATGCCAATGTGGCTGGGTTCCCACGCGATACCAGCACGACCTCAATGCCCGCGCAATACGCGCCCAAGGGCTCGATAGCCTTCGCCGATCTTACCGCTCTCAATATCGCAGGCTCACGGCAGCCGAAACAAGCCGGTGTCAACAGCCTCGTCGGTTGGCGCAACTATGCCACTCTGCAGCCGTTGGGAACATTTCCAACACTTAGCTTCAGCGGCACCGGCGTTCTGGACCTTTACAAAAATCTGATCCTGTCCAATACGAACGGCTTTTTGATACCGAACAGCGCGCCGCCGTACAATGGCCAGAGTGACCAACTCTTTCCCAGCAGACAGCAATTGATCAATCGCATCCTGGCGATTGGAACGACAAACTTCAACCCGAACAACCTCCAGTATCTCGGCACGTTCAGCCGCGCTGTAACCACGCCTTCGTGGAGTCCGCCCGCCGACTCGACGGCCCTGTCCGGATATGTGGGCGGGGTGGGCACCTCGCCTGTTGCCTATAAAAGCAACGCCGACAACCCAGGCAGCGCAAACCGTAATCTTTTGAATCTGCGTTTTCCGAGTCCTGCCACAATCACACACTATAATGACGACGGAACCACAACGACATACAGCGCCAACTTCGGCGATCCGTTTCTGAAGCGCCGCTTCTCCCTGGCCAAGCTCGCCTGGCTGACCTACAAGGGGCCCAGCGCCGATCTTCCATTGAATGATCCTCTTTATAACAAAGGGGGGACCGATGCGAATATCCAGGCCTGCTTCGGATTGCAGTGGAGGACATACGCGCGCAGAGTCGATGCCAACGGCACAACGGTCTCCGACCCCTGCTGGAAGTATGTTGGCGCCAGCGGATCTACGCCGCAGCCCAGCATTGAAACGCTGGCCCAGGTTGCCAGTGAAAACCGCGAGCCCAACTTCTTCGAGATGCTCAAAGTAGGTATCCTCAATGGCTCGCTAGGCAGGGATCCAGGAGCACTTTCATACGCGGGATTTCAATCCCGGCCGCCTGGGCCGCCGGGACCACCGGCTTTGGGCCTCGACCAGTACAAGGTCAACAAGGACCAGCAGATTGTGCAGATCGGAGCAAACATCATCGACCAATACGATGCTGACAGCTATCCGACCGCCATTTATTTCCCAATCGCATCCCCTGATCCCACTGTCCCGGAACAGGAGCCAGTCAATATGGTTTATGGTACGGAAAACCTGCCCTACCTGCAAGAGATTGATCAAATTAGCATAGGTGTTCCGAGTATGAGGGTTGGCGGCTGGCTCCAACCGGTTTTGTGGAATCCCCATCAGGTGGCCAATCCCTCGGCTACAGGCGCCAAGCCCGCTAATTTCAAAATAGCCGCGTCGGGGCAGGTTTTTGTTCAAATTTTCGGCTTCGGCGGTCCCACCCTCCAATCTCCCACGGTAGATTTTGACAACCCGGCCCATTCAAACAATGCAACAATTTATTTCAACGATGCTTTCGCAGGCACCAGCAGCTCATCCTTCTACATTCATCCGCAAAATCTGAATACGGTTATTGCAGACACGGTCAATACCCCCGCCATTAATGTCTGGAATTCCACCTATGTGAACCCCACAGACACCACGCCCGGGAATCCACAAGATAACGGATCCTATCCCTCGGAAAGCTCAGACGGTTCGACTTCGAACAAATTTGTTGGATTTAACTGTGGGTATATCGACCTAAACGCTCCTACTCCCGGTTATACGAAGCCGCCCAACTGGCCTTACCAAATTCGCACAAACCATTCCATTGCCCCCTCGCCGATGTGGACGGCATGCCTTCAGTATTTGGACAGCAATGGTGTCTATCGACCCTATTCCTATATCAGCCGTATTGCACTTTGGACTTTTGAGGATCACACTATAATAGATACTACGTTCCCTAAATATTCCAATGAACGCGTGGACCCGCGTACAGATCGATTTTCCATATTACTTAACAATGCGGGATGGGGAACGGGTTCCGCTCTCATTTCAGGATCACCAGCCATCCCGGGCGTCTATGGAATGAATCAAACCGCCAACTATAGGAGTGGAAACAATTTTCCCACCTACTGCTTAGGCAGCTTTGGCTTGCCCAGTTCAAATTCCGGTTTTTTCTATGGCTCCAGTAGCCCACCCAGTGACTGGGCTCAAAATACGACGACAAGCAGTACTTCGGCCCATTACACGGATCCCGACGGTGTGGTGCGGAGCGCTGACGGCTTCCGCAGAGACGACACAAGCGGGAACGGCTGTTTACTTTTCCATGCGGATCAGGTCACCGGTAGCACCACCGCGCGCCGCCCAGTCATTTTAAACCGGCCCTTCCGCTCCGTTGGAGAACTGGGCTACGCCTACCGGGACGAACCCTTTAAATCACTCGACTTCTGGTCCAGCACCAGCGCAGACGCAGCCTTGCTCGATCTCTTCACCGTGGCTGACGAACCGGTGCTCGTCGCCGGACAAATCAATCTCAACAACGCACCCCTGCCCGTTTTGCAGGCCATTATTGTAGGCGCCATGAAAAATGAATCCACAGTCGAGACCTGCAGTGCTACGGACGCAAAAAATATCTCCCAGCAACTTTCCACCAATCTTGCAGCCAATCGCGTTGTTAATCGCGCAGATCTCACGGGCGCCGTATCGACCACCATTAACGCCATTTTAAGCGGGGCCAGCCCAATCTCCGGCCTGCGCAACAAAGCCTATGGTGAGGCCGCCCTGCGCGCGCTTTCTTCCGTCGCCAACACCCGCACCTGGAACCTGATGATCGATGTGATCGCGCAAACCGGCGGCATGTCCGCCACCGCAGCAACCCTGAGCGACTTCAATGTGCAGGGCGAAACGCATTACTGGCTGCATGTGGCGATTGACCGGTTCACAGGCCAGGTCGTGGACCAAAGCCTCGAGCAAGTCCCCTCCGGGCCGATACTCAATACCAACTCGGTTGTGGAAGAACAGGCCGCAGGCGCCACGGTCGCCACCATCAACACCAGCGGATCAGCCCCGGGAGATGTCTTGGTTTATTCTCTTGTTAGTGGAACCGGGAGTACCGACAACGCGTCGTTCACGCTTTCCGGCAATACGCTCATGACGGTTGCTCCCTTTGAATACCTCACCCAAAGCACCTACAATATCCGTTTGAACGTGACGGACCAAACCAGCGGCGTGAGCCTCGAACAGCCCTTTATCATCACGGTACAGCCGACTCCTTATACCCGCTGGAAGATCACAAACTTCAACATCGATGCCAACAACCCCGCGGTTGCTGGCGATCTGGTGAATCTTTCCGGTGATGGCGTTCCCAATCTTCTCAAATACGCGATGGGCCTGAATCCCCTGGCGCCAACCGGCAACGGAGTTGCCGCCATACTTTCCGGCAGCGTACTCACCCTGAACTACACCCGCGGCTCCGGAGCGACGGACACCACCGCGCATGCCTACTGGTCGAAGGATCTCAACGCATGGAGCACCAGCAGCGTGAGCGAGACCCTGCTTTCCGACGACGGAACGACCCAGCTCTGGCAGGCGACTGTCCCGGTCGATTCCCAGACCCCCCGCCTCTTCATGCGTCTGCAAGTCACCAGACCGTAAAAAAACAAAGCCCGCTTCGCGTTCGGCGAAGCGGGCTGTTGTGTTTCAAGCGTTACAGATTAATAACGGGAACGTCCACCACCACCGCCGCCGCCACCGCCGCGTGATTCCATCGGCTTGGCTTCGTTGACTGTCAGGTTTCTGCCGTCAACCGACTGGCCGTTGAGCGCACTGATCGCACGCTGGCCTTCTTCGGCGCTGCCCATGGTGACAAAACCAAAGCCGCGGGGGCGTTGTGTTTCGCGATCCATGATCAATTTTGTTTCGGTGACCGTGCCATGCTTTGAAAAAAGCTCGGTTAAGTCCTGTTCAGTGGCTTGGAATGAGAGATTTCCAACGTATAATTTCATATTGTTTTTCTACTTTCTATTTTATGTTGAGGTTTCGACCTCGCGCAGACTAGTGAAGAGCGTTGTGACACGCATGAAAAACCGTTGGGAGCGAACAGGAAACTGCCTGAGACACTACTACTTGGCTTCAGATAGAAGCGTTTGATCGATTCGGGACAATCGCACGGGCGGCGGGAATGTAAAGAACTATTTTCAGCCTTTTCCTTGCACCATCATTTATGGGCATCGGACGCGTCATGACGCGCCGGAGGCGGGCTTTTTCTCGTACCGGGTCTGGTAGCCGGGATTGGCCGCGGGCCGGTCGGCATTGGGATAGTTCCAGTCGGTCTTGATATCCACCGAGACTTCCTTGATCTGTTTGTAGATTTCGTACGGCTTGTCGATGCCGATGAAACTGTCGTAAATACGCACGCCTTTGCTGTTGGTGGCTCCGGAGAAGGCGCGGATGGTGCCAACTCCAATCATATTTTCGATCGGGTTGACCGTCACGTCCAGTTCGGAGATCTGGTCGTAGTCGATGGCCTTGAAATCGGTTCCCCAGAAGCCGCTCCGCAGCATGAGGCGCTTGTTAGTGTAGGCGTAACAGGTGTTGCCGTGAACCAAAAACAAGCGAACCATGTTCAGGATGCTGCCCCAGAACGGAAAGAGATGCACGGCGAAGAAGGGGATGACGGCAAATTCCGGAAACCCGCCGGAATGGTGGAAGCCCGCAGGCTTGGACAACATGGGCAGAATAAATCCAAAAATGTCGAAGCAGCCCCAGGCCATGCCAAACAAAAGAAAGATCACTCCGGTGGCGAGAAAAGGGACCAGATGCGGACGTCCGGTCCAATAAACCTGTTCATTTGCGTCTTTGACCGCGTTGAATTCGGGTGGCAAAAGATAGTCGGTGGGCATGGGAAAAATTACCAATGCCGGACTTAAAGTGCCAGATCCTTTTGGTTCCTTTAGTTGCGCTGGTCACTCTTGGGAAAAGAGGATAATTCAATGCCGTTGCGTATTCCGGGCAAGCGCCCTATAAGAATAAATGTCCAAGAAACTTTTTGCCGAGCTCGGCCTGTCACCCGAAATACTCAAAGCCGTTGACAAAATGGGCTTTGAGGAGGCGGTCCCCATTCAATCCAGCGCCATCCCGGTGTTGCTGGGGGGAGCCGATGTCGTGGGCCAGTCCCAGACCGGCTCGGGCAAAACGGCGGCGTTTGCCATCCCCGCCATCGAACGCGTGGATGCCGCGCTCAAAGCGCCGCAGGTGCTGATCCTTTGCCCCACCCGCGAACTCGCCGTGCAGGTCGCCGAGGAAGTGGCCAAGCTGGCCTCGTTCAAGAAGGGCGTGCGCGAGCTTCCCATTTACGGCGGCCAATCCTATGAGCGCCAATTCCGCGGACTGCAGCAAGGCGCGCAGATCATCATCGGGACACCGGGCCGTGTGATGGATCATCTCGAGCGCAAAACGCTGAAGCTCGACAAGATCCGCATGGTGATTCTGGATGAAGCCGACCGCATGCTGGACATGGGTTTTCTGGACGATATCCGCAAGGTGTTGAGCCAGGCGCCACCCGAGCGGCAAACGGTCTTTTTTTCCGCCACCCTGCCGCGTCCGATACAGGAATTGATCAAAACCTTCACGCGTAACCCGGTCAATGTCAGCATCCAATCGCAGGCCCTTGTGGTGCCGGCCATCGAGCAGGTTTATTATGAAATCGACCGCCGCTCGAAACTGGACGTGCTCTGCCGCTTGATCGATCTGCAGGACATCAAGTTCGGCATCATTTTTTGCGCCACCAAAATGATGGTGGACGAATTGACGGAGCATCTCGTCGCCCGGGGATACGCAGCGGATAAAATGCATGGCGACATGACCCAGGCCATGCGCGAGCGCGTGATCGCAAAATTCAAAAAGAAGGGCCTGGAGTTTCTGGTGGCGACTGATGTGGCCGCCCGCGGCTTGGATGTGGATGATGTCGAGGTGGTTTTCAATTATGACCTGCCGCACGACGGCGAGGATTACATCCACCGCATCGGGCGGACCGGCAGGGCGGGCCGGAGCGGACGGGCCATCACCTTTGTGGCCGGGCGTGAAATTTACAAGATGCAGAATATCATCCGTTTTACCAAGGCCCGCATCCGGCGCGAGCGGGTGCCGAACGAGGACGAGGTGGAGCAAAAGCGCACCAGCCAATTTTTTGAATCCTTAAACGAGACACTGGAAAAAGGTGAATACCGGCGTTACGACGAACTCATTGGCAGCCTGCTGGATCAGGGACATGCCCCGACTGACATCGCTTCCGCGCTGATCCATCTGCAAAATTCGGAAAAATCGCGCCCGCCAGTTGCGGCGGTTCCGGAAAAGATTTTTGAAGAGCGGCGGGACAGGCCGGAGCGCGGACGCGAGCGTCCAGAACGGCGGGAGCGGCGCGAGGAAAAACGCGGGCAAGAACACGGCAGAGAACGTGAACGTTCCGAACACCGGGAGGGCCGGGCAGCGCGGGAGGATTATACAAAGGACCAGACAGCGGACGCGCTTGCCAGTGAGGCCGGCATGCTGCGGCTGCGGTTGAATCAAGGCCGGGAACAACGCATCCAGCCGGGAGACATCGTGGGCGTGATTTTGGGCGTGGCCCGCATCCCCAAGGATTGCGTGGGAGCGATTATTTTGCAGTCCGACTACACCCTGGTGGATGTGGCGGAGGAACATTCCGCCACGGTTCTAAAGAAACTGAATGGCATCAAATTCAAGGGACGGAAGCTGTTTTGCAGCATCAGTATCTAAGCCCGAGCCACCGGGAGGGCTCTGCCACTCCTGCGCATTTTGCGTTCTCGTTTATTTCCCTGCCGATGACTCGTACGCCTTCTGCAGGTCGCCGGTGGTGCTGCTGAAAACCGTGTCGATTATTTTGCCGTCCACAAGAACCTCCAAAACCCATCCGTAATAGACCTGGCCGCTCTTTACAACACTCGAAGGCGTTTTGGCTGTGGCTGCAATGTCCGTTCTGCTTTTTTTGAAGGTAATCTTGCCCAGATCAACCGTTCCACTGCCTGTTTGGCCGACGTTGACGCTGTCGGCCGTCAGGGTCTTGGCCAATACCAGCTTGTTATCGGTGGATTTTACGTTTTGCGTATCGGCGAAAACATACAGCTTTAATGAAATGCCTGAAACAGGTTTTCCCGACCAGGACTGGAGAACGGCTTTGAATTCATACTTGCTGTCGGTGTCATGAATTGTTGATTCTTTTGCTTTTGTGGTTGATGTAGTGTCACCGGACCAGACCGGCTCAACGGTGGCTGTCACAGGCTTGTCCTGCGCCTGGCAATGGGGAACACAGGCCAAAACAAAAAATAAGAGGATGAAGCGGGCGTCTTTGAACCGGGTAAAGCGTGTTATCGTCATTTTAGGATGCTGCCTGATTGCCTCTTTTTTGTCACGTGAATCAGGCAATTATCAGGTGAAGACCCCATTACAACAGGTACTTAAACGCAGTACCGTTATGGACTATGAAAAGAATACTATCGAGGCATGGCCGCAAAATGTTGCTGCTAACGGGCGCGCTCTGTTTCGCTTCCCTGTTGGGCACAGCCAGTCCGGTGTCTGCCCAATCCCGTTATTATAGCCGGGGTGATTACCGTTACCATAACGGATATCGCTATCCTGAAGGGTACAGCGAACGTGATGGATACTATGACAGGTACGGCAATTATCACCGCTATGTTTATTATAATCGCCACCGCACCTATTGGTATTTCCCGCCTCCTGACATTCACTTCGGGATCCATATACGGTGAAGCTCCTCCAACCTTACGGATGGCGTCTCTTCACATGCTTCGGCGCGAAACCTCGCCGAAGCATGTCCGCCGTCGTCCGGCGGCTGCCCGGACTATGGCGGGATACCCTTGCCTCGCATTCATCCACGGGCTTACGCCCGTGGCGTTCTGCGTAGGCGGGTAAACCCAATCGTCCATGATCTGCCGGGCATAAGGAAATGCGTCTTTACGTCCGGCAGTACGGGTGTAAAATAAGCAGGTTAAGCGCCCCGTTTCAAGGGAGTCCGCTCGCGGCGCATGGGCTTGCCTGACTTCATCCTCAATTTCATTTTTAAAAACCGGGTGGACGAATTATCGTTAATAACGTTGCCTCAAGTCCAAACTCATCTAGTGTGTACATGGGTTTATTGCATTTATGGACACATATCGGCCTAAAAGGCTCGCGTTAACGGGGGCCACGGGAGTTCTGGGTTTTTCCTTTATCCAGCGCGTTTTTCAGCACAATCCCAGGCTCCATGCCAGCCTTCTCCTGCGCCAGGCCTCCAGTTCCTTCCAAAACGCCGCCTTCCAGAAATGGCTCCATGAAAACCAGGACCGCATCTCCCTGATCGAAGGCGACGTCCGGCAACTGGATAAACGCCAGATCGATGCCCTGTTTAAAACAGACGGTGGCTTGTGGCATTTTGCGGCAGTGACCTCGCTGACCTCCGAGTGCGAAGAGACCGCGCGTGAGATTCACGAAGTCAATGCCACCGGAACGGAACGCCTCGTGGAAGCCTGGCTGGACAGCCCGGATCGCAGCCCCTTTTATCATGTCAGCACCGCCTATGTCGTCGGCCAGCGCAACGGCATCATCCGCGAATCGGAAAGCGCAATGAACCAGGAATTCCGCAATCCCTACGAAGCATCAAAACTCGAGGCGGAAACAAGCGTGCACCGGATCTTTTCAGCGGGAGGCAAGGGCGCCATCTTCCGTCCGAGCGTCGTGGTGAACGCGGGCAGGAGCACAAGCGGCATCAAAATGGTCGATGCCTGCGCCTATGCCCTGGCCCTGGCGTTGAAGCGGGACGAGCCTTTTGTTTTCCGGCTGAAGGAAAGTGCGTCCATCAATCTGATACACGGCGACTGGGTGACTGCGGCCATGGAGGATCTGGCGCGCCTGGTTTCCGGCTCCAACAACACCTATCACCTCACTGCCCCTCGCCCGACCTATTTCCGCGACATTGCCATCATCCTGCAGACAATTGCATCCAAACTGAAGGTGAGCTTCGAACCCGGCCTCAGCCGCTCGGATCTGCCCAGCGCCTCTAAAATTTTTGACAAGGCCCTCACGGAAATCAAACAATACCTCGACAACAGCCTCCATTTTGACCGGACCAACACCGAGCGTGACATCTCACCTGATGTGAAGGAAGCCGAGATGGATCTGGGACCGTTCGTTTTGGGCCGGATGCAAACCGAACTGGCCCACATCGCCGCCCCGATCTGAAAAAGTCCGTTCCACGTCAGGGAGGCCGGTAATGACGCCTTTATGAACATCAAATCGCTAGCGCATGTTTGCATCAAGACAACCGACCTGGACGCCACCACGGACTTTTACTGCGGCGCGCTGGGCATGAAAAAGTTTTTCGATTTCACAAGGAAGGAAAAGACCATCGGCTTTTACATGAAAGCGTCGAACGACACCTTTATTGAGGTGTTCCTCGCGGATGAAGTGGAAAAGCCGGGCAAGCAGGTCCTCAATCATTTCTGCCTGGAAACGGATTCCATCGAGGGCCTCAGAACAACGCTCATCGAACGCGGTTATTCTCCCGGCGAAATCAAGATGGGCGCGGACAACACCCCCCAGTTTTGGATGAAGGACCCGAATGGATTGGACCTCGAGTTACAGCAATACACGGACAAGAGTGCGCAAATCACCGGTCAGGCCGTGGAAGTGGATTGGTAACGGAAATCCGCTCGCCACTCTCCCAAAGACAGCGGAGAATTCAGAGGTTCTTTAAATTCTGATTTCTGAATTCTCCCGGATGGTTTCCAGCTTCTTACTCGGTCTTCTTTTTTCGGCCATAGGTCGCAGGTTCTTCCCGCAGAACGCTCGAATCCGAATGAGCCCTCTTGCCGCGAATGGCGAGCGTCCGCTCCCGCAAGGTATCGAGCATTCGCAGTTTTTCCGCCAGGGATCGCACAGCAAGATCACGGCGCAAGGCGCGCTTGCTTTCAAGTATCTTTTGCAGGTCAAAGCTCATGACACATCCCTAAGAAATTGTCGTTCAAACTTTTGCCAGGCATCAGCCAGGCCGTGCCTCCCAAGAATGGACTGAAAGAGCGCGGCGTCGAGCACTCCACCTTCGATAAACTGGAGCAGGCGGGCTTTGTCCTTGGCTCGTCCAGTCTGAAGCGCGATGGCGGCAAGGTGTTCTGCGGTAAAGACCCGCGCGGGTATTCCTTCCACATTTCTCTCCACGCCCTCCTTCAACGCCTCTTCCAGCAGCGGAGTTCCAGTAGGCAGGAATTGTATAGGCCAGTCGGCTACGACGATGTATTCGCCCTCCATCCTGCCACCCCGTGCCTTGAGATAATCGAAAATGGGGGCGAGACTGACCAGCAAACTCCTCGATCCAGACTGAAAAGCCACAAAGATATCCACATCAAGTGTGGCGACGGGCTCAAGATAAAAAGTCGCCCCCACCGCACCACCGATGGCGTAACGGTCAATGATCCCGTCGGCCTGCATCTGGTTGATGACGGCGATGACTTCTTTGATGTTCATGGGGAAAGCATATCGCAGCCTGTCCCGCAGACTTTAGCCCCACTTGTCATTGGCCTAAAAATAGACAGCCTTTAACCTTCCGACGAGTGAAATGTTTTTCGTTGCGGGTGAGCAACCCGACATTAACGGTTTGCCAGTGATCGTTATACGGATAAGGCTCTAAATCCCACCCAAAAACGTGCTTTGCTTTGCGCTGCCATCCCCTTAACTGCTTATTCTATGTTTTCATGGAACAAACTGCTGGGTAGGGATGATAAGTTTTTTGACCTCCTGGAGGCCAGTGCCTTGGAGGCCAAAACCACGGCCGAAACACTGACGGAATTCATCTCGTTCTGCGATCGAGTGCACGAAAACAAGAGCCTGGACAAGTTTACCGAGAGCAAGCGCAGGGACAAACAAATCACCCAGTCCATCACCGAAGAGCTGTGCCGGACGTTTGTCACGCCCTTGGAGCGGGAGGACATCGAAGCCCTTTCCAATTCACTTTATAAAATCCCCAAGACCGTCCTTAAAGTCGCCGAGCGCCTTATGATTTGCCCTCCGGCCTTGCGGAGCGAGGAAACGCTTAAAAAGCAGGCCGGATTGCTCGGTCAGGCGACTGAAATTGTTTATCAGATGGTCCGACATCTGCGCCCGGGAAGCTCGCTCTATAAAGTTCGCGAGATGAACGACCAGCTTCAACAATTGGAGGGCGAGGCAGACAGACTGGTGACAGAGGTCTTGCGGGAGTTGTGCCAGGGAAAACGCCAGGCACTGGATGTCATTATCTTAAAGGACATCTTCGAGCTATTGGAGAAGGCCATCGATCGCTGCCGCGATGCCGGCAACACCGTATTCCAAACCATATTGAAGAATTCCTGAGTTTTTGGGTCGCTATGCTTCTTTTATTCACGGTTCTGGTGGCGGCGCTGATCTTTGAATACATCAACGGTTTTCATGATGCCGCCAACGCGATTGCCACGGTCGTTTCCACAAAAGTACTGACCCCCCGGCAGGCCATTGCCTTGGCTGCAGTTTGCAATTTATTGGGAGCCATGATGGGCACTGCCGTGGCAACCACCATCGGCAAGGGACTGGTGGATCCCCATGTTGTCACGACGCTTACGGTGCTCGACGCGTTGATCGCCGCCATCATCTGGGGTTTGCTCACCTGGTGGCTGGGTCTTCCCTCCAGCTCAAGCCATGCGTTGATCGGCGGCCTTTGCGGCGCGGCGCTTGCCGCATCCGGGAACGTATCGGTCTTGAACTGGTACACACATCCCGCTCCCGGCAAAGTTGAGGGGCTTGTTCCCAAGGTCTTCATTCCGATGTTTACATCACCCCTGCTCGGATTTGTCGTGGCTTCCATTTTCATGTTTGTCATCATGATTTTGTTTAAACGAATAACACCCCATGCCGCCAAGAACTGGTTTGGCCGGGCGCAGACGGTCAGCGCGTCCCTCATGGCTCTCAGCCACGGTTCAAACGATGCACAGAAAACCATGGGCATTATTGCCCTGGCCCTTTTCAGCGCGACCTCCGCCGGTACCTTCGACCACCTTCCCGATTACCTGTCCTTTTTGCGCACCCCCGCGTTTCATGTGGATACCTGGGTCATTGTGGCATGCGCCATGACGATGGCCGCCGGAACCGCCGCCGGCGGCTGGCGCATCATTCGGACGATGGGGCACCGCGTGGTCAAATTGCAACCGGTCCACGGCTTTGCCGCCGAGACAGCCGCCGCCACGGTCATCTATGCCGCCAGCACTTTTGGCATTCCCGTTTCCACGACACATGTCATTTCCACATCAATCATGGGAGTGGGCGCCACGAAGCGCCTGAGTGCGGTCAAATGGGGCATCGTCAGCAAAATTGTCTGGGCCTGGGTCCTGACCATCCCCGTCACGGCGGGATTGGCATTTATCATACACAAGGTGCTGGTGCTCAGTTTTAAGTTAGTTCTTGGTTCGTAGTTCTTGCTTCCTGGTTGAACACAAGCCACTTGCTCGTGATGAACGTACCGATAAGACATTGAAATACCGAGTGTTCTGAAGTCTGAATTTTCCTCTGTGGCTTTGTAGAGGGGACTAGAACAGACCGAGAACGCGGCGGGCGTTGCTACCCGCCTTGGAGACAGCTTTGGTTGTCGCGGCAAGGGTGGCGAGTGCCACGGCCGCAGGCGACCAGAACGGAGCGGGTTCGACCTTCTGCTTTTCGCCCATGCGCGCGACGTAGTCGCTGTGCGAGCCGGCCTGCAGGGTCGCGGTCCCGCTGCCGGGCAGCGATTCAGGATCGTAATCTTCCGGATCAAAACCGGATTCCTGGAAGCCGCCGCTATTATTCATGGTCGAGGTGAACGGAACAGAGCCGCTGCCAAAGCCCGGAGCGCCGTCGAGGCCGACGTCACCATCCAGAAGATCGCTCAGCGGCACATAACCATTCGACGTGGAAACAAAGACGTCCTCGAATCCGGCCTCATTTTCAACCAGTTCGTTCTCCTCTTCCCCGCCGCCAATGGATGAGACCCCGTCGTTCGGGAAATAGGTCATGAACGTGAGGTTCGCGTTGAAGGGATTGCCGATGAAAATATTTTGGAAGTATTGTGACATCGCTTCCATCTCGCGCGAGCCGAGTTCCAGCACAAACGGCGAGGCAAAGGGCGTACCCGCCACGGGCGACCAGATATGCACCATCTGGCCGGGCGAGAAGGTTTCAATGAACAAATTGCCGCTGCCGGTGATGGAGTCCGCTCCGCCGAGGAAATACATGTAATCGGAGGTGATGGTCGTGTCACCTGCCGGGGAATAACTGTGGAAGAGGTAAAGTGTGCCGCCATCGCCCACGGTGAGATCGACGTCGCCGATGCCGGTTCCAATGAGATCCATGGTAAGACTGCCGCCGCCAAGTTGGGTGAAGCTCATATCACCGCTGCCCGCCGTGTAATCGCTGATGTGGAGCGGCAGGATCGAGTAATCGGTCATGCTGGCGCCGCCGCTGACGGTATGCAGCGAAAGGGTCCTGAATGTGGACAGGAGGTTGAACAGGTTGCCGACGCCGGTCTGGGCATCAATGACAAGGTTGTCGGCCACGACGTTCACGAGTTGGGTCCTGGGCGTGAGCGGATCGACGGCGTTGACGCTGCCGTCCGAGGTCAGGAACACATCGGCAGTGTCAGGCGGAGAGACACCGGGAATGCCCTTGTCCGTGCCTGCGGCGAGGTAATTGATGGAAATATTGCCGCCGTTATACGTCGTGAGATGGATGTCGTTGTTGGCGTCGTCCACATCGGTGGTGACATCATCGGCCTGGATGTTGCCGTCGCCGGTGATGGCGATGGTGCCGTTGTGAGCGTGGACATGTTTCATGTCCACATTCCTGAGGTTGTGGATGTAGATCCCACCGGAAACGGAAGCTTCGGCGTCGGTGATGGTATCCACGGCGACATTCATGTAGCCGGTCGGAAGGGCGATGCCGAGCGTGGTGATGAGTTGCAGGTCGGTGGCTTCGACATGCGGATCCGGCAGCGTGGTGCCTGCATCGACGTCAATGCGGTCCCCGGCGACGATCTTGAACAACCCGCTGTTGGCGTAGCCATGGATGAGCGTGAGGCTGTCGAGTTCGCTGACAACGGTGTCACCGCCCGCCAAGCCGGTTATGTCGCTGGTAAGGAAATTAATATTGGTGATCACGCCAATACCGGTGAGGGCGCGGGCTATAAGCTTATCGCTGATGATGCGGCCGACAAGCTGGTCAATGGCGCCGCCGGTGGCGGTGAGGTTGACCTGGCCGGTGCTGCCGTCGTCGGTCTGGATCTGGTTGACGTGGATGTCCTGGCCCGCGGTGATTTCAACATGCGAAGGATTGACGGGGTCGTTGGACTGCACATTGGTAGCGGTAACGGAACCGCCCGCATTGATGAAGATGGAGCCCGCAGCTGTGCTGACGTCTGTCAGCGTGATGTCGTCCATCTCGTTGATATTGATATTTCCGGTCTGGCTTGTGGATGCGATGAGCGAATCAATCTGCGTGTCGATCGGCGTGTCGTTAAGCGGTGTGTTCGGATTGCCGCTGCCCACGCCCGTGGCTGTGGTCGCGGTGAGTTGCGCGGCGATGATTTCCGGGCCGTTGGCTCCGCTAAGTTTGAAGATGCCGCCGCCGTAGGCGGTCAGGAAAGCGTCGTCGGCGCCTGCGCCCGCGCTGATAAAACCAGCAAAGAGATTGCCGCTGGTCAGCAGGTGCGGAAGCGTGTTCGCGCCGTCGGTGGCTGCCACGCCGAATTGGCCGGTGATGATGGTGATCGTGCCGTCGAACGTGGATGCGTTTTGAACGTTGAGCGAATCGGTTTCGGTCACAAGCAGGTTGCCTGTGCCCGTGATGGTCGAATCAAGCGCATTGACGACGGTGTCAAGGCTGCTGTCGCCGACGGAGAAAGTGGTCAGCAGATTGCCGGAAATCTTGGCGGCGACGCGGGTCAGCTTCCAGGGCGAGGCATTGTCGCCCGTAGCGGTGACACGGTAGAGGCCGTTTTGGCGCAGATCGGTCTGACCTGAGACAAGCACCAACTGATCGAGGACCGGGTTGGTGCCGCCGAAATCGAGAGCTCCGTTAGCCGAGGCGGTGAGCGTGATGTCGCCGGGCGTGCTGTTGTCATAGGTGGCGCTCAACGCGGTGGAGGCGGTGAAATCGGGGGCGAGTTCGTCGATGGTGCCCGCGGAGGTCAAATAGACGTCATACGCACCGGCATCGATGGTATCGACCGTGAGCGCTGGGTTGGGAATGACGGAATCCAGGGTGATGTGAATGTCACCGGCAAAAGTCTGGACGTCACGCGCGGTGAGCGAACCGGCGCCATGGATGAGGATGTCGCCAAAATTGGTGGTCAACGCATGCAGCTCGCGCAAGGCAACGTTGAGGTCGATGGCGGGGTTGCCCGCGCCCGCGTTGCCGCCTGCGGTGGCGTAGAGGTCGCGTCCTGTGACGAGCGGGCTGCCTGTGGCTTGCTTGAGGATGGTTCCGTCGGCGTCGAGGATGACATCGGCGTAACCGCCGGTGTTGATGACTCCGGCGCCGAGGTTACCGTGCACTATAAGCACTATCGTATTATTAAGGTCGGTGACACCGGTCCCGGCGTTGGTGGTGACGGCATCGGCCTGCATGCCGTGGTTGGACGTGATATCAATCTGGCCGTTATTGGCCAGCGCGCGAACGACATCGAGGTCGGTGCCTGCTGCGGTGGTGTTGTCGATGGAAATGTTGCCGGTGGCGGCGCCTGTGGGCAGCGATTGCAGGTCGAGGCTGTTGACCTTGGTGATGAGATCAATGCTGCCGACGGCTGTGCCGACAAGTTCGTCGGCGACGACATGCCATTCTCCGGCAGAAATCGGGTCGGAGGCGAGTTCCTCTATGAGGCCGGCGCTGTTGAGTGTGGCATTGCCTGAACCCGCCTGGATCGTGTGGATAAACAGGTCGCCCGTTCCGGCC
>JAQTNW010000025.1 GCA_028713655.1 Candidatus Methylacidiphilales bacterium
TCAGCAGACTCTTCAACACATCATATTCTTCCTGTGTTTTCCTGTACTTCAGATGCATCAGAAGAAATGCCAAATCACCTGGTTTCTCATCGTGTTTAATAATATCTTTTAACAACACTTCGCCCTGACCATACAACATCATCCGTGCCACGGGGCTATCCTTAGGAAGGCCATGCTCTTTGATTTGATTGTAGTGCGCTACCAACTCCGGGTTCCGTGATAACGTGTTAGAAAATTCCTTTTTAACGGCCCAGGGCCCATAATAGAGACTACCTACGACAAACAAGAGTGGCAGCGCCAGGCAGGCTGCAAATGCCGTCAGCCCTTTTAATATTATCCTTTTCAGATAAGCCTTAGTTTTTGGACACGAGCTTGAGTAAATCGCCGACGGACAAGACTTTCATCGCAGGTGTTTTTCAGCAAGGGCACGCCACCGGGCATCTTCCCAGTGCTCTTCCAAGGGCAATGCCGCTCCGACCATGTCGGCAGTTTCCGGATCAATGGCGCGGATTTCTTCCAACCGGATGGCTTCAGGTTCCGCCTCAATCTTTTCGCGAAACCACGCGGACAGACTCTTGCCATTGCGAGCCGCCAGGTTCCTGGCTTGATTGGCAATTTCTTGTGAAACCGAAAGCGTCAGGTTCATAAGTGAAGCATGCCTGATTTCGGGTATTTTATCAATCAGCCCGTCATTGGTTTGCACCACGTACACTGCTTTCTCTCAGCGTCCTCTGTGCCTCTGCGTTGAATGGGGCTGTTTCAGCTTACTTCCCGAGGCTCGTCTTCGTAGCGGGTGTATTCGCCGAGGAAGCGAAGCTGGATTTTATCGGTCGGACCGTTGCGCTGTTTCGCAATGTTAAGCGTGGCCTTGTAGCCGCTCCGCGAGGATTCGTCCGAATCCTTGTCGAAAACGCGGCTGAGCAGCATGACCACGTCGGCGTCCTGCTCAATGGACCCGGATTCGCGGAGGTGATGAAGCGCCGGCTCCTGGTTGCCTTCCTCCGGCTTACGGTTGAGCTGCGCGAGCACGATGATGGGAATGGCGAGTTCCTTGGCCAGGGCCTTGATGCCTCTTGAAATTTCAGCCACCTCAACCTGCCGGTTGTCGCGCGCCTTCTCGCTGGTGGAGGTCAGGAGCTGCAGGTAGTCGATGATGAGAACCTGGATGCCGAACATTTTTTTCATGCGCCGCGCCTTGGCGCGCAATTGATTGATGCTCAGCATGCTGGATTCATCCACATACAGCGGCATCGTGGCCACCTGCTCGGCCATGATGGTGATGCCTTCCAGATCCTGATGGCTCATTTTGCCGTCACGAATGCTTTGCAATTTGACGTTTGCGCAGGAGGCCAGCATGCGGAGCATGAGCTGCTCCGCTGTCATTTCCAGGCTGAAGAAACCGACGGGATAACCGGGTTCCACAAAACGGTCCAGCTTTTCGTCGTAACGCTTCGAGATGAAATTTTTCGCCATGGAAAGGGCCAGTGCGGTTTTCCCGACGCCCGGGCGCGCGGCGATGACGACCATTTCGCCGGCCTTGAATCCGGTCGTGAGTTTGTCAAGTTCGTTGAACCCGGTGGCCATGCCATCGTAGCGCCCCTTCATCTTCATCGTGCGCTCGATGATCTCGATGGTCTTTAAAACAAGCTCCTTCGGCTTGACAGTGGAATTGGTGACGCCGCGGTCGGCAATCTCAAAAATGATCTTTTCGGCCTCGTCAAGCACCTCGTCCACCTCGTGCTGCCTGTCCTGCGAATCATAGACGATCTTGGCGCAAGCCTGTTGCAGGTGGCGCAGGATGCTTTTTTGGCGGACGGTCTGAATGTGGCTGGGCGCCGTGAGCACGGAAACGACGCCGGCGGAAAGTTCCCCTAACAATGCCGGGCCACCCACCGTATCGCCCAGCTTCCGGTCATCGAGATATTGCAGCAGCGTGACAGGGTCGATGGCCATGCCCCTGCTGCGCATGTCGGTCAGGGCCTTGAACAGCTCCTGGTGGGCGGGCTGGAAAAAATCATTGAATGTCAGGCCCGAACTTTCCGCCAAATCAATAATCTGGTCCGGGTCCGACAACATCGCGCCAAGCACGGAACGTTCCGCCTCGGGACTGTGGATGGCGGGAAGGCCTTCGATGGAAAAGGAGACATTTTTATGTCCTTTCGAAAGCAGGGTGCGGCTGGGGTCGGCGATCATGAAGGGGTTGTACTAATTCATAGCAGCCGGGTGGAAAGAGTACAGTTGAAGTGGCTGTGAAATGCCGGTGAACAGATTGCGCATAAGCTCGCCTACCCCTTGTGAATAAGTCTCCAGTAACTCTCTCACCCGACCTCGAACGCCGTAAATACCAGTGATGAATGTTACAAAATAAAGAAGACGGCTTTGGGAATAACTCAGCCTCTCTGGGCTTGTGGGATGCCGGGAACTTCAGCCCTCATGTCTCACTCCTCGTGGGACATGCGCACGATTATACCTGAGTACGTACAAAGGCTTTCATCGTCGCGCACTCGGCTTTTGCTTGTGTTCCAATAAACTCTGCTTCGAGATGAGGATCACCATCTTCAAGGAGCATCGAAACGACCTCCTCTAAATTTGTTTTTAATTCATCAAGAGTTTCGCCTTGGGAGTGCGCACCAGGCATGCCGGGAATATATCCCACGTACAACTTGGTATCGGGACAACGCTCAATTACGGCCGTATACCTTCTCATGAAATTAGTCTAGCCATTTGATGTGGAATGGTCAATGCAGCAGAGAACAATAAATCAGGCCAAAGCTGAAATCGCCGCGTCGTAAACCTTCGGCGCTTCCTGAAACCCGGTAACGGTCGCGTTCAGGTCGCGCAGGAGCCCGTTCTGCAATCCGTAAATCCAGCCATGCACCGCCAGCTCCTGGCCGCGTTCCCACGCGTCGCGCGCAATTGAGGTGTGGCAAACGTTCAGCACTTGCTCGATAACATTCAATTCGCAAAGCCGATCGGATGCCCCGGAACCATCACCCGCGGCCGCCAGGCATTTCTCATGTTTCTGCCGCACGTCTTGAAGATGCCGCAGCCAGTTATCGCTCAGGCCCAACCGCTCACGCCGAAGCGCTGCCTGCACGCCGCTGCAGCCATAGTGCCCGCAAACGATGATGTGTCGGATCTTCAGGATATCCACGGCAAATTGCATGACCGAGAGGCAGTTGAGGTCGGTGTGTACAACCAGATTGGCAATGTTCCGGTGTACGAACAATTCCCCGGGCGGCAATCCGACAATTTCGTTGGCGGGCACCCGGCTGTCAGAGCAGCCGATCCAAAGATAACCGGGCAACTGTTGCCTGGAAAGTTTGAGAAAGAAATCCGGGTCTTCCTGGCGGATATGTCCGGCCCAGGCCTTGTTATTCTCGAAAAGATGTTTGAGGGTTCTCATGGGCACAGAAATACTTGTACGAATGCGACATCATGGCCGCATGTGAAAGGGATCGCGAGCGAAAATTGAGCATGGGGAGGCAAAAACGTCATGGCTAGGAAACGAAGCGAAATCTCCAAACCAATGCCAGAAAACCAAGGCCAAGCCCAAGCAGTCCAAGTGATGACGGCTCGGGTACGCCGGTGATGCTGTCGATCTGCGACGCATAGGCGTTGAGCTGCACCATGTAGGAATTCTGGTTTGTATCCACCGCTTCATTAATGCCCGACAACATCCATGACGAAGATGCGGAATTATAAATGAAATCCCCTCCGCCCGAATCGCCGGTAACCAACACGTAATCATTTGTAACACTGGCAAGTCCGGCCGTGATCGTGCCGTACTCGGTCGCAAAATCAGTACTGGAATAGGTCGAACTGCCGACTGTGACCTCAATCGGCAGGTTTACGTCTGTGACCGTGTTCAAACCCCAGGTTTCACCCTGCCCGCCGCCATATCCGATCATGGCCACCATGCTCCCCGATTGTGTTGCTGAAAAGGCAGTGGGGGCGGAGCCCGCGATTGTCAGGGAAGGCAGACTTGGCGCTGAGGAGAGTTCGAACAACGTCAGGTCCGCAATCGTACTGTCCGGGTTTACAATTCCGTGCGTGGAACCCGCCAGCACCGAATAGGATGTTCCACCCAGCACAAAAGTTCCAGAGCCCACATGCCCCGCCGTGAGAACCCAATTATTCCCCAAATAAACGCCGCTGGCCCCATTAACGGTTCCCACATAATCCCAGCCCGTCACTCCGCCCGAACCCCAACCTGTGTTCCAATTCGCAATGTCGGTGCTCGTGGGAGGGCTTATATTAAAGGAAATCGTGCCGCTCACGTCTTTCTCAATAGCCCTAGCTTGGGCCAGGGAGAGAACCATGAACAAAACGAAATAAAACGACAAAGGTTTCATATCCACACCAGGGTCATGACATCCTCCGATATGTGGGTATGATAGACGAAATAGACACAAAAGGCAATCCCGGAACGAGGGCGTAACAGACGCTATCCCGATGGCACCAGAACAAATTTGATGCCTATGGATTCGCAAAACTCCTTGAACTTCTTCATCTCCGCCAGGGAGCCGAGAAGAGGCTCATTCCCAATGCGACAACATCCCGGACTCCAGGTAACGGTCGAGCCCTTCGGCAAATCCTTCAAGTAGTTCTTCAATCCATCCAGGTTCTTGTAGGCGACAGCGCCATTGATGACAAACACATATTGGTTGGGCTGTCCCGCATCGGCGACCCATGCCAGCGTCATTGTCAGATTCTCAGGCTTTCGCTTTGCATCCTGCGCGGACGCAGGCAACAACGTTCCGCAAAGAATAAGGACGACAAGCAATCGCTTCATTTCGATCATCGTATCAAGCCAGACACTGGAGGAAAGGCGAATTAATCATTCACCGCAGAGGCGCCGAGAACGCCCAGGTTGAAAGTTTTTCTTTGCGGCTTGGTGGCTTGGCGCGAAACCTTGTGCTGGGTTTTATCCGCTTTTATCCGTGTCCATCCGTGGTTCAAAATGTATTTTTTACTCTTGGCGGATACGTAAAAATCAAACCTCAATCGTGGCGCCAATCGGAACCAGATGCAGCTTCTTCCCGGCTTTTGCTAATTTGTTTGCTTCCGAATCAAGGCCGAAAATTCCCTGAATTCAGCTTCCGCCAGATCCGACACGGCCAGATAATTCATCCCGGACCTGGACCACTCTTCGATTTGATAGCCCCGCAACGAACGAAACGCGGCGGGCACATTGCCGCCCGGCCAGACAAAAAGATTGATGAAATGTTTGCGGCGCTGATACACCAGCGCAGCCACCGATTGGTGATCCAACACGTCCTGCCGCCCGCCCAGCAGCGGAAAACCGGACTCCGCCAGATCCACGACGATGGGCGAAAAATCCAGGCGCCCCGCGAACCAGGGCTTGACCGTATGCTGGTCGGTGGATGCGACGTCCATCAAATGGCCTGCCTGCAGCGATCTAATGTGATTGGAAACCGCTTCCTCGGCCAGTTTCCCACTCCTATTACTGCCGCCAACAAAAAATGCCGATGCGGATGCCACCACAAGCATCAAAAACGCAACGGCCCAGGGCCGGATCAAAGACGGGCCCTTCCACCACGGAACTTTATTTCCGGCCTCCTCGCGCAACAACGCCTGGATGCGGGTCTTGAGCGCGCCCGGCGCGCTGTGCCGCGGCAATTTTTCCTGAAACGACTGCGCCAGCGCGCGTTGCGACTCAACAATCCCGGCACAGGCGGGGCAGGCGCGGAGATGTTCCTCGACTTCCATGCTGCGCAGCACATCCAGCTCACCGTCCACAAAGGCGTCCAGTACGCGCCTGACTTGATCACATTCCACGGGAAGCCTCCTTTTTCGAGAGTTCCATTAGTTCCAAGTGCAGCTTTCTTCGCGCTCGGGCGAGCCGGGACATCACGGTCCCGATGGGAATCCCAACGGTGGCCGAGATGTCCTTGTAGGCCATGCCTTCGAGTTCGTGCAGGACGATCACTTCGCGAAACTCCAGCGGCAGTTGTTCCAAGCCGTGCTCGAGCCATTCCCTGCGGATTTGTTGCAGTTCAAGATGTCCATTGTTAAGAGGCTCATCAACCACTCCGTGAAACGCCTCATCAAACGGCTCACCAAGCTCGGATTTTTGGTGTTTTTTAAGAAGGCTGAGGCAGACATTGCGCACAATCGTGAGCAGCCATGCTTTCCCATTGTCGCCGCGAAAGGCTCCGAACGCGCGATAGGCGCGCAAGGTCGCTTCCTGTACGGAATCTTCCGCATCCTGTTCGTTGCGCAACATCCAGCGCGCCAGATTATACGCGGCGTCCATATGCGGCAAAATAAGGTGTTCAAATTCAGACAGTTGATCCACGACGCCTCCACGAGTCGTCCTTTCTTTAAACCTAAACTCCCCAGGCTCCAAGTTTATTCCCAAACCGCGCGAAATATTTATTTCCGTCCCCGGGAATAAACCAGGGTCCTCCGGAGTTTAAACCTATGAAAGCCAACAAAGGCATGAAATTTCAATCAACCCCCAACAAAGGATAAACCAGATGAACGACACTATCACGGAAGATCACAACCATGACGGCATCGACCGGCGCGGTTTTTTAAAATGCATGGCATGGGCCGGCACGGGCGTCGTTTGCGCCATGAAAGGCGGCATACTCAGCTCGACCGTTCTGGGCGAAACCCCGGACGGCGCTGCGGCGGCGGGCGCGGACTTCACGTTTGTCCAGATCAGCGACAGCCATATCGGATTCAACAAACCGGCCAACAAAGACGTGGCCGCCACCTGCCGCGAGGCAATCCGGCGCATTAATGCGTTGCCGCAGGCCCCGGATTTTATTTTGCATACGGGTGACCTGAGCCATTTGTCCGAGGCGGCCGAGTTCGATACCCTGGATCAAATTTTGCAGGAATGCAAAACCAAGCAGGTGTTTTATGTTCCGGGCGAGCATGACATCCTGAGCGATAATGGGGCGCAATACTTGCAACGCTTCGGGAAGGGAACCCACGGAACCGGCTGGTACAGCTTCGAGCAGAAAGGCGTTCATTTTGTCGGTCTGGTGAATGTCGCCACCATCCGCGAAGGCGGTCTGGGTGTTTTGGGCCAGGAGCAACTGGACTGGTTGAAAAACGACCTCGCCCCCTTGTCCACCAGCACTCCCATCGTTGTCTTTGCCCACATACCGTTGTGGACGGTTTATCCGCAATGGGGCTGGGGCACGGATGACGGCGCTCAAGCCTTGTCGTATTTGAAACGGTTTGGATCTGTCACCGTACTCAACGGCCACATCCATCAAACCCTGCAGAAAGTCGAAGGAAACATCACGTTTCACACCGCCTGCTCCACAGCCTTCCCGCAACCCGCGCCCGGCACCGCTCCCAAACCCGGCCCGATGACGGTGCCCGGAGAAAAATTACGCGGCACCCTCGGCATGACAAAAGTGTCGTATGTCGAAAAAAATCATGCGCTGGCCATCGTCGATTCCAATCTGGCCTGACATCCCATGACAACAGACCCCAACCTCTGGGCGAAACTGCACGGCGCCAGCACGCACTTTCCCGTCGCGCTGGCGCTGTCATCCGTGTTGTTTGACAGCCTGGCAATGGCGATCTCAAACCCCGAACGCCGGATGGGATTGCGCGCGGCCGGATTTTACGCGCTGATCCTCGGTGTCCTGGGCGCTTTTCCGGCTGTCATTTCCGGATTGGTCATGACCCGCTGGGATTCCCTGGGAAGCGGCCCCCTGCTTTGGCACCACTGCTTTGTCTGGCCTGCCTTTGGACTGATGGTTGGGCTGGCCGTGTGGCGGGCGCTGGCGCGCAACCAGGCTTCTTCCCGCGTATTTGCCATTTATCTCGCCTTGATGATACTCACGGCGGGATTGGTGGCGGCTGCAGGCTATTGGGGCGGCGAACTTTTATTGAACGGATGACCGTCATGTCCGCTTTCGTGGAAAAAAATGCCGCGGGGCTGGGCGTCTTGTCGGGGGTGCTGGCCCTCGGCGCCGCTCTGGGTTTGGCGGAAATCATGAAAAGTCAGACGCCAATCGGCCCGTTACCCGCTTCATCGGGGCCGGCTGCGACATTGACTGCCGCAGACAAGCAGGCCCTGGCAGCGCTCGGACGCGGCTACTTCATCCAAAGCTGCGCGCATTGCCATGGCGACGATGCCCGCGGCGATGAGGGGCCGAATTTGCACGGCTTGAAAATAAGCAACGCCCGGATCGAGCATAGGATCCGGAACGGGAGCAAGGGCAGGATGCCCTCCTTCGCCAAAAAATACGGGCCTGCCGGGATCGCGGCACTGCGCGAGTATTTGCGAACCTTGAATTAACCCGCAAGATATTCAGCCACAAAGCCGAACGCCGGGCGCGCTCGCACTCCCTTCCCGCTTAAAACTTTAAACTTAAGACTTGAAACTTCGAGAACATTCCCCTTGACGTATATACCTAATTGAGTATGCATAGGACATGAACCTCGTCCGGGTGTACCAATGTTTTTGCGATCAAACCCGCCTGCGCATCCTGCACCTGCTCCTGCGCTCGCCCCTTTGCGTCTGCCATTTCCAAAGCGTCCTGCGCGAACCGCAGGTGAAAATCTCCAAGCACCTGGCCTACCTCCGCGAGCACGGACTGGTCGAAGCCCGGCGCCATGAAAACTGGATGATCTACCAGTTGCCCTCCCATCGAACCGTCGAACTGGACGCCAACCTGAAATGCCTGCAGGACTGCGTTCAAACCGAACCCTCCTTCAAAAGGGACAAGGCCAGGCTGGACAAACTGATGGATTCCAAGGACGTAACCACCCTCTTGGCCGAAGGCTGCTGTCCCAGCGCCAGCCCGCTCAGAAAGAAGAGCAAATGATGAAGACTCACAAACCATTCAAAATCCTGTTCCTTTGCACGGGCAACACGGCCCGCAGCATTCTGGCCGAATACCTGATGAAACGCATCGGCCGCGACCGCTTCGAATCCTACAGCGCGGGCGCCAGCCCCAAAGGCCATGTGCATCCCATGTCCTTACGGGTGTTGAAGGAAATTTATAAAATCGACACGACGGGAGCCCGCAGCAAGTCGTGGGACGAATTCAAAGAGGCCGGCATCGTCTTTGATTTTGTCATTACGGTTTGCGACAACGCCCGCGAATCCTGCCCGATCTGGCCCGGCCAGCCGATAGTGGCGCATTGGGGTTCCCCGGACCCGGCGGCATTCGAGGGCAGCGAAAAGGAACAATATGAACTTTTCCGCAAGGTCGCCCTGCAAATCCAACGCCGCATCGAGCTGTTTACCAGCCTGCCCCTTGAAAAGCTGGACCGGTTGCGACTGGCCGAAATGACGCGCGAGATCGGGGAAAAAGAATGAGCGAGAAAAAGCGGCTGCCATTTTTTGAGCGGTATTTGTCGCTCTGGGTATTCCTCTGCATGATCGCCGGGGTGGTCCTGGGCGCGCTGTTGCCGGAGGCAACGACCACTCTCAGCAATCTGGAATTTGTGCGGGGCTCGCACGTCAACGCGCCCATCGCCGTGCTGATCTGGCTGATGATCTATCCGATGATGTTGAAAGTCGATTTCGGCGCGCTCGGCGGCGTGGCCCGCAAACCCAAGGGCCTGATGGTGACCCTCATTGTCAACTGGCTGGTGAAACCGTTCAGCATGGCCTTTCTCGCCTGGCTGTTCATGCAGCACCTGTTCAAAGGCTGGATCGACGCCGAAACAGGCAAAAGCTACACGGCTGGGTTGATTATATTAGCAGCAGCGCCTTGCACGGCCATGGTGTTCGTCTGGTCTTATCTCACCGATGGCGATCCCGTCTATACCCTGGTGCAGGTGGCGGTAAACGACTTGATCATGCTCGTGGCCTTTGCGCCCATCGTCATGTTTCTGTGCGGCGTCGCAAATGTAATCGTGCCATCGAAGGTGCTCATCACCTCGGTGGTGGTGTTTATTGTCATCCCTTTGGCAGCCGGTTGGTTGACTCGCGTGTTGCTGATCCGGACGCACGGGCCCGAATGGTTTGAGAAACAATTCCTGCCCAAATTCCATCCCCTGGCGATCACGGCCCTTCTGCTGACCCTGGTTTTGATCTTTGCGTTCCAGTCTGAAAATCTGAGAACGAAGTGGCTGGCCGTTGCGCTGATTGCCGTCCCGATCATCATCCAGGTTTATTTCAACAGCAGCCTGGCCTATCTGGCCATGCGCTGGTTCAAGGTGGAACACAACGTGGCGGCACCGGGCGCATTGATAGGCGCCAGTAACTTTTTCGAACTGGCGGTGGCGGTGGCCATCACGCTTTTCGGCCCCAGCTCGGGCGCCGCGCTGGCTACGGTCGTGGGCGTGCTGGTGGAAGTGCCGGTGATGCTCTCCGTCTGCCATGTCTGCAACCGGACAAGGCATTGGTTTCCGGCAGCACGGGTTTAGATACAGAAAAGTTTAACACAGAGGGCATAAGACGCCAAGGCGCGGAGTATATGAACGATACTCTTACTCTTAATCCTAATCTTACTCTATCTCTATCTCAAACTCTTGGAAGCTAACACAAGGTCTCGCGCCAATCACGTCCGCCACCGGAGAGATTCGACCGGAGTGCGAGCAAAACACGCGAAATTGGAAGCACTGTTTTCTCACAGAGCCACAAAGAACACGGAGGAAAAACCTGGACCTTGTTGAAATTCAAAATGTTAGTTAAAACGGCAACGCCGTTTCGTCTTTGAGCCCAGGGTTGCCACGCCGAAGCGTAGCGAAGGCGGGAGCTACCCTGGGTAAAATCAAAAAATCATCCCGAACCCTGAAAGCGGTTCCGGCAACCTCTTGCGCAGAGTCGCCGAGTACACAGAAGAACTCAAATTTTGACAGGATGAACCCCGAAATACTTCGGGGCAGGCAGGATTTACAGGATGGGCGCAATATTACTTCCCGCTCAAGAATCCGATCAAATGCCTGCCGCCCGCATACTTGATGTCGGAAATTTTCCAACCCCCTTTTGTGAGAACAAGAAGAAAGGTGATTTCGGTTTTATGGCCCATGTTTTCAAACGAAGCAATCACTTCTGCGGAGTCTTTCTCGGACTTGGATTTTCGAAGCGAAAACTTTTTGATGTCCATGTCTTGCGCGTCGTACAGGGGATCGCCGTCGAGAGCGCCCACTTCGCCTTTTGACGTCACCGCGTCCTTCCAGATAAGTTGAGCCAGGGGTTCCGCAAAATACCTGTTCACCACTTCATGATCCTTGGTTTGGGAAAATGGGCTGTGGTTGTTGGCATCCAGTTTATAAAGATCGGAAACCACACTTTCGGGTGACGATGGGGCGCTCGATCCCGGCATTTCAGCCATCAATTGCCGGCCGGCCAATGTTATAACAATCAGTGGCAGTATAAGGTTAAGTTTCATGGTTTTGTGCCAGCGTGCAAGCTCATCTGTGGCGACCGTCGCCCGCCCATAACTACAGTGCTTGATTAGATTGTTGTTCCTGTTTTCTTCTGTGTCTGCCTAATTAAATCATAGGTTTCTTTGGCACGTTCAATCATTTCAAAAGCTGGAGCGATATACTGAGTAGAACCAGGCCACCCAGCAGGAAGCCGTTGCGAAAATGGAGCCTGTGGCCCAAAAGTAATCGTGCCGCTACCATCTTGGCGCTCAGCCAACGATATCTCGTTCAATCCAGACAATTGCAGGGACTTTGTTTGTCGAGAGAATAGCCCGCTGACGATAATGACCCGATCCGTGGTAACACCATAAAAAGTACGAGTACGAATCTTTGCATCCACAATGAATCGTCCGAAAACGATATATAACCCAACCAGAACGAAGGGAACTCCCCAAAGCTTGAAGAAGAATGGCGCACCTGTACTAAAAACACTGGACTCCCAAAAAATTGCAAATCCACACCAAAGCAAACTGAACGGGATCATAAAACCATCGGATGAACGTAGTCGAAAGCCTTGGCCTGGCTGTCCTGTCCACAAGATCTTCTCGCTCTGGCTCAACTCGCGCGCTATTTCTGAATTTGCTGTATTGTACATAAATTGCTTTGTCACTTAACGCCAAGCTCACCCACGGTTCTCCGGGAGCGGCGGCTCAGCATGCGCGCAAGTAGATGCCGAGACGCTGCAGGCTTTTGAGTAGATGCCTTGTTCGGTTTTTTCATCTCTTCCGAGGTTTTGTGTATATGGAAACTAGCCAAAAAATAAGCAAAAATCCGGATATATATAGCATCTAAGCCAAAGTGGCATTCCCAACTTCTCCATGCCGGTGTCTAGCCGTGAACTCAGTCCAGCGGCAACGCCAATACGAAGTAGCCATATACAAATAAGGCTTGTAATGGCAAAAGACATGGCGACCTCGACTAATGTGGCGCCTCTCATATTTATACCAAACAAGGGGTTCATCGAACAAATCCTGTGTATCTTAAAAAGAGTTTTAAGTCTTATGTTTAAAGTTCAAAGCTTTTTTTTGCGTATTTCGTGGTCGGCTTTTAACGCCGTGGATTCGCGTACGATCCTGCGTTAGTGCGCCCTTTCAGGGCTTGAGGCGTGGTGTACGTTGATGTACCTGGGGCTATGCCCCAGGCTGGTATAAATCCGCACCTTCAGTGCTTTTGACCTCCATAGTTTTCAGCGACCGGGGTCAGGGTCTTTGACTATCAACCCGTAGCGTCCCGCGTGGTCACGTTCCGCGAAGCGCGGTCACAGGACTTGCCGCGAGAACTTGTTCAACTTTCAAGAGTTTGAGATGGAGTAAGAGAAGGATTAAGAGTAAGATTTTCTTCCGTGTTTAGGCTGATATCAAGCCGCCTCCCGCAGTTTTAACTCGTCCTATCTTCTTCAATCAGGCATCATGACCGGCAGAAAATATGAACGCTGAAGAAACCGTCTGGTCCGGGCATCCATCACACTGGCACTATTTTTGGGCATGGTTCTGGGGTCTCGTCCTGGCCGTTGTACTGGTCGGCCTTTTCATTATCGCCTGGATCTACCTGGACAGATCCAGGCGCACCTACATCGTAACAACCCGGAAGGTGATTCTGGAGTGGGGCTTGTTTGCCAAGAGCTCAAACGAAGTGCGTATTGCGGATATCAGAAGCATCAACGTCATAAAACACGGTTTATTGGGATTGTTGGGCGTTGGCGATATTGAGTTTTCCTCCGCCGCAACCGACAAGGCCGAAATCGTCTTCGCATCGATTTCAGGGGCCACGGAAGTCCGGGATCTGGTCAGAAAATATCAGGACGCGTGATTAGAGGCGGCGACTAAATGCAGAATCGAAGAACCTTCCGGCAGGATGCCGGAAGGAGCAGGCGGGACGCCTGCGCTCCCGTTCAACACCAAAACAAATCCGCCTACTGCTCAATTTTTGCGTATTTTGTTCGCACACGGACGAATCCATCCTCTGCGTTCTCTGCGACTCTGCGGTGAATCCTGCTTCGCTGACTTACATCCGCTGGATGATGGTATCGCCGAACTTGGAGCACTTGACTTCGCTTGAGCCGGGGATCAGCCGCGCGAGATCATAGGTCACCACCTTGTCATCGATGGATTTTTCAAGTCCCTTGATGATCAGATCGGCGGCTTCGTTCCAACCCAGATAGCGCAGCATCATTTCACCCGAAAGAATGACCGAGCCCGGGTTGACCTTGTCCAGGCCCGCATATTTGGGGGCGGTGCCGTGCGTGGCTTCGAAAACCGCGTGGCCGGTGATGTAATTGATGTTTCCGCCGGGAGCGATGCCGATGCCGCCGACTTGCGCGGCCAGCGCATCAGAAATATAATCGCCGTTCAGATTCAAGGTGGCGATCACTTCATATTCCGAGGGCCGTGTGAGAATTTGCTGGAGGAACGCGTCGGCGATCACATCCTTCACTATCAAGCCGTTGGGCAGCTTGCACCACGGCCCGCCGTCGATCTCCACGCCGCCGAATTCCTTCTTGGCCAGTTCATAGCCCCAGTCGCGGAAGCCCCCCTCGGTGAACTTCATGATGTTGCCCTTGTGCACCAGCGTGAGACTCTTGCGCTTATGGGCGATGGCATATTGAATGGCGGAACGCACCAGCCGCTCCGTGCCTTCCTGCGAAACCGGTTTGATGCCGATGCCGGAACTTTCCGGGAAACGCACTTTCTTATAACGGTCCGGAAATTTTTCCTTGATGAAAGCGAGAATCGCCTTGGTTTCGTCCGTGCCGGCTTTGAATTCGATGCCGGCATAGATGTCCTCGGTGTTTTCACGGAAAATCACCATGTTGACATGTTCCGGGTGCTTGACCGGGCTTTCGATGCCGTTGAAGTAACGGACCGGGCGCAGACAGACGTAGAGATCGAGTTCCTGACGCAGGGCGACGTTGAGGGAGCGGATGCCGCCGCCAACCGGCGTGGTCAGCGGGCCTTTGATGCCGACCAGATATTTGCGGAAGGCATCGAGCGTCTCCGCAGGCAGCCAGTTGCCGGTTTTCTTAAACGCTTTTTCACCCGCCAAAACTTCCAGCCATTCGAGTTTGCGTTTGCCGCCGTACGCTTTTTCGACAGCCGCATCAAAGACGCGGACCGAAGCGGCCCAGATGTCGGGACCGGTGCCATCGCCTTCAATGAAGGGAATGACGGGGTGATCCGGGACGGTCAGTTTGCCGTTCTGAATCTGGATGGCATTAGCTGCGGACGGGGTTTTGCTTGAAGACATAATAAATGAACGTAGAGGCCGGAGCTTGCGGATATCAAGCTGAATTTAAGATATCGATCAATTCCCCCGCCGGGTGAAGCTGCCCAACCTTGTGGATGGGGGCTCTTGCATGTCCCCCGCCATTCGGGTTAACTCATGGGATGACAGCCCAACCGCGCGACATTCAGATCATCGGTTGCGAATTGGCCATTCGCTGGTCGGACGGTCACGAGTCGTTTTTCCCCCTGGATAAACTCCGCCGCGCTTGTCCCTGTGCCGCCTGCTCCGGAGAGCCGGATGTCACCGGAAAGGTTTTCAAACCATCCGTCCAATACAACGAAAAGAGTTTTGATGTCACCGCCCTGGATTTTGTGGGCGGCTACGCCATCCAACCCCGTTGGGCCGACGGCCACAGCACGGGCCTTTATTCCTGGAGTTACCTGTTGAACCTCGAAAAGCAGCTTGCAACCTGAACCGCCATGCTGGATTTGGATTATCTGCATCGTCTCCGGGAACAATACGCCGACGCCCTCCACGCTCCGGTGGCCGGGTTCCAACTGCGCGGCAAATCCTTTCCCAACTCCGGCGTCCCCAACCTCATGGGCGTTGTCAATCTTTCCCCCGATTCCTGGTATCGGGAAAGCGTTTGCCTTTCCACCGCACAGGCCATCCGCCGCGGACAACGCCTGGCCGCCGAAGGAGCCGACATCATTGACATCGGCGCCGAGTCCACGATTCTGAATGCAAAGACCGTCGATGAATCCGCGCAAACAAACGCCCTGCTGCCCGTCATTCAAGAGCTCAGCGAGGCCGGCATTCTTGTGTCGGCGGAAACCTATCACCCGGCCGTGGCGGAGGCCTGCCTGAAGGCGGGCGCGGCCGTATTGAATCTGACTGGTATTGAAGCTTCCAAAGACATCTATCGGCAGGTTGCGGATTACGATGCCGGAGTCATTATTTGTTATATGCAGGGAAAGAATGTCCGCAACGTGGGTGATTTTCAACTGGCAGAGGATCATACCCGAGCCCTGCTGGACTATTTTTCCAGACAGATTGAACTGGCAGTGAAATCGGGCGTGAAACGGATTTGGATCGATCCCGGCCTTGGGTTCTATTACAAAAACCTGCAGGACAGCGCCACGCGGGTGCGCTACCAGATGCAAACATTCCTCAACACGTTCCGGCTGCGCAAGCTGGGCTGGCCCACCTGCCACGCCTTGCCGCATGCGTTTGAATATTTTGAGGACGAAGTGCGCAGCGCCGAGGCGTTCTTCGCCGTCCTGGCTGTGCTCGGCAAAACCAATTTGCTGCGCACGCATGAGATCGGCAAAGTGGCCGGGGTCGTCCGCACCCTGGATGTCCTATGAAACCGGTGGCGCTTATTACGGGGGCCGGACGGGGCCTGGGAAGCGGTCTGGCCAAACGCCTGGCGCAAAGCGGATTTGCCGTGGCCCTGCATTATTTCAGCAGTGAAAAAACAGCCATCAGGCTCGCTGAAGCAATCCGTGCTGCCGGGAGCGAAACCTCGACATTTCAAGCCGACCTCACCCGGGAAAGCGAAGCCATCCGCCTGATAGACGAAGTCGCCGGGCGCTTTGGCCGGATCGACGTCCTTATCAACAACTCCGGGGTCTATCATGCGAAGTCCCTGCAGGAACTGACTGAAAAGGAATGGTTCGAAGGCATACACAGCACGGCCACGGCGGCCTTTTTTACGACCCGCGCAGCGTTGCCTTATCTGAGGAAGTCCGGGAACGGACGGGTCATTAACATCGGCGATTCCAGTTGCGACAGGGCCGGAGCCCGGGATTTGTCGATGGGTTATCATATCGGCAAAACCGGCGTCTATATGCTGACCCGCACTTTCGCTCGGGAAGAAGCGCGGCATCAAGTCACCGTGAACATGGTTTCACCCGGTTACCTGGAAAACAGCCAGAAGTTGCCCAATCTTTCCACCATACCCGCAGGCCGCCCCGGCACCTTTGACGACATCTGGAATGCGGTGGAATTTCTCCTCAAATCCGAAAACGGCTATCTGACCGGCAGCAATCTCATCCTCAGCGGCGGCTGGAACCTTCGCTGATTCCAAACGCATATCCCCGCACTTAAATCCCGGATTCAGGGAGATTTTTCGTACTCTATCGCGGCAGAGTTATCCACTCTGTAAACAACCTTGGATATTCGAGCACCCCTGCGATAGGCGTCCACGGATTGCAGGAGAATGGTTTCAGGCGCGGAATGCGTGGTCAGGCCAGGGGTCAGAATCCACTTGGGCTCCTTCGTCTCCGGTTTGTAGAGCAGCGTGGAATTGGTGAGCGCACCGGAGCTTAGAAGTATATCCAGATTGTCCGGATAAACACCGCCATGACCATTGGCATAAGAAGACAAAACAATTCCGACTTGCCGTATCTCCGTCATGGCCCGCACTTGCCTGGCGCTCTCCATGGCGCCATTGACCGCGGGAATCGCCAAACCCACCAGGATAGCGGTCATAAACATGGAGCAACCCCCGAGGCATATTCCTGCAATCGCCATGCCTTTGCCTTGCAATGCGTGATTTTTATTTATTTTGTTCAGGGCCAAAATTCCAAAAATGACAGCAGGAATGCCTGACAAAAGCCCGAGACAAAAACTGGTGCATCCGAGTATAAGCGACGCGGTGGCAAGTCCGCTGGTTTTCCCGGAGGAAGTTTCAGGAGACCGCTGCGATGAGGAGGCCGGCATCTGTGACGGTTGCGGCGGCACGGGCGGCGTGAACAAGTCCGCGTATCGTTTCCACTCTTGAGATCCAGCTTGCGCAACCAGGGAGTCATTCTGCAAAATTCCGCTGGCATGCAATTTTTTGAGTTCTTCCAGATTTACAGGTCCCTGCACCTGCTGTTGCGCATCCAGATAATAGTAGGAGTTCATAAACCCTAACTAACAATTAAATGGAATTATACAAGCGGGAAGATGTCAATGCCTGAAATGCCGGCGGCCGGTGAAGATCATCGCCATGCCGGCCTTGTCCGCCGCTTCCATGACTTCCTTATCCCGCACGCTGCCGCCCGGTTGGATGGCCGCGGTCGCCCCCGCTCCCGCTGCGGCAACAATCCCGTCCGCAAACGGGAAAAATGCGTCCGACGCAATGGCACTGCCCTTGAGCGAAAGCCCCGCCTCTCCGGCCTTCCAGACGGCGATCTTCGAGGAATCCACGCGCGACATCTGCCCCGCGCCGATGCCTAACGTTTTACTGGAATCCGCATAGACGATGGCATTGGACTTGACGTGCCGCACCACCTTCCAGCCAAAACGCAGCGCCTTCATTTCCTCCGTTGTAGGTTGCCGCTTCGTGGCCACTTTCCATGTTGATTCGTCATCGGGCAAGGTGTCACTGTCCTGCACCAGCAGCCCGCCGGGAACGGAACGGTAGTCGTAAATGTGCCCCGCGCCATGCGGCAGTTTGTTTTCCATAAGCCGCAGGTTTTTCTTTTTCATCAACAGCTCGCGCGCGTCCGGCGCAAAGTCGGGGGCAATGATGACCTCGCTGAAAATTTCCGAGATCGCCTCCGCCACGGCCATATCCAATGTGCGATTCATGACAATAATGCCGCCGTAAGGCGCCTGTTTGTCCGTCGCGTAGGCGTGATCCCAGGCTTCGCGCAACGATTTCCCGGTACCGACTCCGCAGGGATTGGTGTGTTTGAGGATCGCCAGGGTCAGATCGTCAAATTCGTTGATAAGGCCGGCCGCCGCCGAGATGTCGATGATGTTGTTATAAGAAAGCTCCTTGCCGTGGAGTTGGCGGAAGAAATCGTGGAAGTGCCCGTAAAGTCCGGCCTTTTGATGGGGATTTTCGCCGTAACGCAACGGCTGCCCCAGTCGCCGGAGCAACCCCGAGGTTTCCAGCAAGCCCGAATGCTCCGGCTCGGTCCTGCGGGTCAGATAGGTCGCGATCAGATGATCATAGTAGGCGGTATGCCGGAACACCTTGGCGGCCAGCTTTTCGCGCGTCTCGGGCAATGTATTGCCGTTCTTTGCAATCTCTTCCTGCACACTGGCGTAGTCGGCCGGGTCCACGACAACCGTCACACTGCGATAGTTCTTCGACGCGCTGCGCAGCATGCTCGGACCGCCGATGTCGATGTTCTCAATCAACTCCTCGTGCTTCACCCCGCTCTTGGCCAGGGTTTGCTCGAAGGGGTACAGATTGACGATGACAAGATCGATAGGCTCGATGCCGTGCGCCTGCGCCTGTTTGACATGCTCCGGATTGTCGCGCAAGTGCAACAGTCCGCCATGCACCTTGGGATGCAGGGTCTTGACCCGGCCATCCATCATTTCCGGGAACCCGGTGAAATCGGATATTTCCCGGGCCGCAATGCCATTTTGCTGCAGCAGCTTTGCCGTCCCGCCCGTGGAGAGGATTTGGATGTTTTTCGAGGCCAGGAATTTTGCAAATTCCAGCAAGCCGGTTTTGTCGGAGACCGAGATGAGGGCGTTTTTCATGAAATCAATTTTTACAGGAAGGGCGCCAAGTTGGTTCGTTGCGATTCTTCGCGGTCTTCCTGTTTAATTTTTCTTTGTTAAAATTTCAACCTGACTTTGCCTTTGCCGGGCACAATTTCGCCGATGACGTAGGCCTCGGCTTTGCTGGTGATTTGGGACGCGTCCTTCGCTGAGACAATGGCCACCATGCCGATGCCCATGTTGAAAACCTGATACAGCTCCTCGCGATCCACTTCACCCTTTTCCTGTAAAAGTCCGAAAAGCGGGGATTGCGGCCAGGTACCGACCCGGATTGCCGCATCGACATTCCTGGGCAAAATCCGGGGAATGTTATCGATGAAGCCGCCGCCTGTAATGTGGGACAGGCCTTTGAATGTCACCGATTTTTCCAGTTTTTTCAACAGGGGCTGGTAATTGACGTGCGGCGCCAGCAGGGTTTGGCCCAGCGTGCGCTTGGTTCCCGGAACAAGATCCCCGACCGTCAACTGCAGCTTCCCAAACAAGATTTCGCGCGCCAGCGAAAACCCGTTGGTGTGCAGGCCCGACGAAGGAAAACCGACGAGCACATCGCCTGACTTGATGGTGGAACCATCTATCGCTTTTTTGCGTTCGACCACGCCCACGATCGTGCCGACGAGATCGTAGTCTTCGCCATGATACACACCGGGCATCTGCGCGGTTTCGCCGCCGATCAGCGCGCAGCCGGCTTCCTTGCACGCCTTGGCCAGGCCGGCGAGGACTTCGTTAAAAACCTTGGGGTCAAGTTTTCCTGTCCCGATGTAATCGAGAAAAAACAGCGGCTCGGCCCCCACCACCGCGATGTCGTTGACGCAATGGTTGACCAAGTCGATGCCGATTGTGTCATGTCGGCCCAGCATGGCGGCCACCTTCAGTTTGGTGCCGACGCCATCAATGCTGCTGACCAGCACCGGGTCTTTGAAGCCATTGAATCCGGCGCGGAACAAGCCGCCGAAGCCGCCGATTTTGCTGAGCACCTCGGGTCGATGGGTGGAGGCAATCCGGGCGCCGATGCCGGATTTGACTTTGTTCCCGAGGTCGATGTCCACGCCCGCGGCGGCGTAGGCTTTTTTGGATTTGGCTTGGCTCATGGAGGCAACGATTTAACAGCGAAGGGCACAAGAGAGGCAAAGAAAATCGTTGAAATCTGGCAAGAAACAGGAATAGCCGGGAATGGACAATGTGTATCTTATCCCACAGGCATAGCTGCATGGCACCTTGCGGGGGGGGGCAAAAGGGAAACGACGCTTAAGTCACCAAACCGATCCCTTATTTTTTACAGAATTGTGATAAAAATGCCATTCCTGCGTTAAATACACAGCCTTGAATTCTCATGAATAAAAACCTGAGGTTTCATGCTTAAGCCAAGTTTTGCCGCCAATCATCCATTCCCTCCGCTTTATTATCGACCTGACTCACGCATGTCCAACGAGTCCCAAACCATGGGACACGGCACACCGCCATGAACTATGAACTTTCAAAACATGTTCAAAAGGAAATGGAACGCCGTGGCATTCCAATGGCCACCCTGCAATCCGTTTTGGCCTCACCCAATCAAAAAGTACCTGAATACGGAAGCATAATGTGCTATCAATCCAAAGTGGACATTAACCAGAAGCCGTATTTGTTGCGGGTGATGGTGAATGAAACCGTGGCCCCGCCCAAAGTAGTGACAGTTTATCGAACAAGCAAAATCGGCAAGTACTGGAACACAGCAATATGAAAGTGACCTACGATCCTGAAGTGGATGTTTTGCGCATCCTTTTTCGTGATGCGCCAATAGAAGAGAGTAACGAGGACAAGCCAGGTGTGATCCTCGACTATGATAAGGAAGGCAACATTATCGGAATCGAAGTCCTCAATGCTTCACAGAGGATTGAAAATCCACGCAAGGTGGATTACGCTGTGACGGCATAACGTCGTCACGCAAGTAAAATGCTGTTGGTAAGGGGCTCATTTTTTGAAATCCGTTCTTGTGATATCTTCATTTAACTCTCCGGCGATTCCAACTGCAGTTTCGACTCTCCATCCCGTAGTTTGAGGATGGTTTTGTCAAAACGGTCCAGGTCGCGGCCGGCCTTTGTGTAGTCGTCCTGGGCCTGCTGGAGGCGCTGGCCGATCTTGCCGAAATCCTCCCTAAAATTCTGGAAATGGCGGTCCATGTCCTGGATGCCTTTGATCAGGGCCTTGGCGTTTTCCTGCATTTCATAGCCCCGGAACGCCAGGGCCACGGCATACAACGTTGCGGCCAGGGTGTTGGGCGAAACCACGCTGATTTTCACCTTCCGGCAATGTTCGATCAACTCGGGCTGCTTCAAAATTTCGTAATACAGGCTTTCGCTGGGTACAAAAAGGAAGGCCTGGTCGGCAGTGCCGAGATCCGGCCGCACATATTTTTTTGAAATGTCCGAGGCCATGGCCTTGAGCACGGCGCCCAGTTCCTTCCGCGCAATTTCCTGCGCGGCCTCGTCGCGCGCATCGTTGAGCAACGCGGCAATGCGGTCCTTTGGGAACTTGGCGTCGATGCAAAGCCGCAAGTCCTTGATGTGGATGGAAGCGTCGGGTTGCAGTCCCTCGGCAATGCGCGGCTGCCACTCGTAGGAGCCCTGCGGCAGAATGTCCTGGAGCAGTTTTTCCAGCGCCGTCTCTCCAAAGTTCCCCTGCAACTTGGGCGAGGCCAGGATGTGGTTCAGTTCGCTGACCTGCTGGCTGACCCTGAGCATTTGGTCGGCGCTCGATTTCATGTCGCCCAGGCTTTTCGACATATCCTTGAACGCGGAAAAGTTCTGCTCCAGGTTTTCCTGCAGGCGGCGTTCGACGTTCGCACGGATTTCCTGCAACCGCTCGCCGGTCTGGACCTGGAGCGACTCAAAACGCTTTTCCATTAGAATCGACTGATTTGTCAGGGAGTCGCCAATGCTCTTGCGCAGCAGCTCGGCGTTGGCGGTGTTGAAGTCGCGGAAGTCGGTTTTTTGGTCGCCCAGGCTTTTTTGGAGAAGTTCGCGGAGTTCCGAGACCTGGCGGCCCTGGTTTTCCCGCAGGCCGGGGCCGAGTCGGAACTGCAGGATCAACAGGGCAATCAGCCCGGCCAGGACCAAAACGAGAAGAGTAATCGCCGCGAATTCCATACATCAATCCTAGCCTGCTTATCTCACACGCGTCATGAGAATTCTCTCCTTTGATTTTTTGCTCGTACTGAAGCCATCCGGCCTCCAGAATTGCAGGTTCACGGAATCCCGCCATGTATTTGCTGAAAATTTCCCACTGCACAGTTTACGAATACTCCACTCCGGTCCAGCTTTTGACCCACAAGCTGTATGTCCGGCCTCGCGGCGGCCACGATATCCGCATTCAATCCTCACTGTTGGAAATTGCCCCTGCCGGACGGATCCGGTGGCAGCGCGATATCTACAGCAATAGCATGGCACTGGTGGATTTTCCGGAAAAGACAAGCCGGCTTTCCATTCTCAGCGAAGCGGTGGTGGAACATTATGAAACTGCCCCGCTGGATTTCCGGGTGGCGGACGAGGCGGCGATTTTTCCGTTTGCCTTTGATCCATCGGAACGGATCGATTTGATCCCGTATGAGATTCCCTGTTTTCCAAGCGACACAAGATTAATGCAGGAATGGGTGCAACAGTTTTGGAAGCAGGGCACCTTTCAGGAAACGTACGCATTGCTGGACCGGATGAACAAAAAGATCGTTTCGGATTTTCGCTATCAAATGCGGGAGGAACCGGGCGTGCAAAGCCCGGCCGAAACCATCCAAAAGCGGTCGGGTTCCTGCCGCGATTTTTCCACGCTCTTCATCGAGGCCTGCCGTTATCTCGGGCTGCCGGCGCGTTTTGTCAGCGGATATCTTCACTGTCCCGCACAGGTGCCTGGCTATGGCTCAACGCATGCGTGGTCGGAGGTCTATCTGCCGGGAGCGGGCTGGAAGGGGTTTGATTCCACCAGCGGCCAGGTGGTCGGGCAGGACCACATCGCCACCGCTGTCAGCCGCCGGCCGGAGGACATTCCTCCTGTTTCCGGAACGTTTTTGGGGCCGCAGAATGTGGCCTCCAATATGTCAGTCAAAGTTGATGTGGTGAGATTGGGAGAAAATTGATGAAACCAAATTTGTTGTTGATCGGCGGCCCGGGCGCCGGCAAGGGAACACAATCGGAACGGCTCAGCCAATGGCTGGGCGTGCCGCATCTATCCACGGGCGAAATCTTCCGTCAGCAGATAGCCCTGGGCACCGCGCTGGGAAAAGAGGCCGCCATCTACATCGACCGGGGGCGGTTGGTGCCTGACAACCTCGCGGATCTGGTGGCCGAGGAACGTTTGGCGCTCCCCGACGCGCAGGACGGTTATGTCCTGGATGGCTATCCGCGCTCGCTGCCGCAGGCGCTGGAGCTGGCGCGCGCCCTGAAACAACGCGGCCACAAGCTGGACGCGGCGATTTATCTCGATGTGCCGGATGAAGACATCATGACGCGCCTGTCGGGCCGCCTGACCTGCCGCTCCTGCGGGAAAACCTGCCATGCCCTTTTTTATCCACCCAGGCAGGCCGGAATTTGCGACGCCTGCGGCGGGGAGCTCTACCAACGTAATGACGATAATCCCGCCTCAATCAGCGCCCGCCTTAGGATCTTTCATGGAATCACGGGTCCCATGCTGGACTATTACCGGGGAAAAGGGCTGTTGATTTCAGTGGATGCCACCACCGGCATGGAAAAGGTCTCGGAACAGATCCGATTCTGCGTCCAGGGCTTGATGCAGCCTGTATCGGCAGTTCCAGTCCAACCGGTATAAAAGGAGTCAGAGAACACATTTCCATCCGCAGATCGTTCAGATTGGCGCAGATGAAAAGCCAGAGATTTAAAACCGGAATAGGTTTCGCCGCGAAAAACGCAAAATATTCTGAATTCTGCATTTTTATTCTCTGAGTTTCCGGCGCCTCTGTGCGTGGTGGTGCGTGGCAATTCAATCGATCCGTTACATCTTGCCGCAAGCCCGCTTCCATGATAAGATGGAACATGCCGTGAACACGCTTCTCGTCTATCCGGAGTTCCCCGACACCTTTTGGAGTTTCAAACATGCCCTGAAGTTCATCGGTAAACGGGCCGCCCTCCCCCCGCTGGGATTGCTCACCCTGGCGGCCATGCTGCCGCAGGCTTGGAAAAAACGCCTGGTGGATGCCAATGTACAGAGACTCCGGGACAGAGACCTGGCTTGGGCCGATCTTGTGTGTATCAGTGCGATGATCGCACAGCGGGAATCAGCCCAAGCGATCATCGCACGCTGCCGCGCCGCAGGTAAAAAAATCATCGCCGGCGGGCCCTTGTTCACCAGTGACCATGCGGCGTTTTCCGGCGTGGATCATTTCGTCCTCAATGAAGCGGAGGAAACCCTGCCGGAATTTTTAAGCAATTTCGAACGAGGCTGCGCCCGTCGAGTCTATGCCACCGACAAATTTGCCGATATGCGCCAAACCCCGGTTCCACTCTGGGAATTGGCGGACATGCGCCGTTATGGCTCAATGAACATCCAGTATTCGCGCGGCTGCCCGTTCGACTGCGAATTTTGCGACGTGACGGCAAAGTTCGGCCATCGGCCCCGCACCAAGCCGCCTGCACAAATCCTTGCGGAACTCGACAGCCTTTACGCTGCGGGCTGGCGCGGGTCCGTGTTTTTCGTGGATGACAACTTGATCGGCAACAAGCATGCATTGAAGGCCGAGCTTTTGCCCGCGCTGATTGCTTGGCAACACAAACGGCGCCACGGCCTTCCCTTCTACACCGAAGCCTCAATCAATCTTGCGGATGACGAGGAATTGATGCGATTGATGGCGGAAGCCGGATTCGACACGGTGTTCGTTGGCATCGAAACACCCGACTCCGCCAGCTTGAAGGAATGCAACAAGCGCCAGAACCAGGGGCGCGATCTCGTTGAGAGCGTGAAACGCATCCAGCGGGCGGGCTTGCAGGTCCAGGGCGGATTCATCGTGGGGTTCGATAGCGATCTGCCGAGCATTTTCCAACGCCAGGTGGCGTTCATTCAACAAAGCGGCATTGTAACCGCAATGGTCGGCCTCCTCAACGCCCTGCCCGGCACCAAGTTGTACGCGCGCATGCAGCGGGAGGACAGGCTGGTCTCCAAAACGACCGGCAACAACGCGGACGGCACGCTCAACTTCATTTCACGCATGCCGGTGCAACAGTTGGTGGAAGGCTATAAAAATATTCTGCGCGGCATCTACGCCCCGCGCCCCTACTATCAACGCATCCGCACCTTACTGAAAGAGTACCGCCGACCCAGGATTTCGGTTTCGTTTAGTTGGCGGCATTTGCTTGCTCTCGCCTACTCAAGCCTGAGGTTGGGCGTCATTGGCCGCGAACGGTTCCAATACTGGCGCCTTCTCACCTGGACCCTGTTTCACCGGCCCGCGCAAATGCAATTGGCCGTGACGCTCGCCATTTATGGACACCATTTCCGGAAATGCTGCGCCGCCATCGGCGTGTAATCGTTGTGTTTTAAGCTCGCACCCGGCGAATCCGTCCGGTGGCAGATTTTTAAGTCTTAAGTTTTAAGCCTCTTTTTGAATTTGTATTCTACTCATCCTGAACGACTTAACGATTCCTCATTAGATAGACCGAATCAAATTCCAACTTCGGGCGTTAAATACCATGAAACTATGAAAATCAAATCCCTTAAACCTCTTGTCACCGCGTCCGCGTGTTTGCTCGGGCTTTTTGTCCTGCAACCCGCCCAGGCGCACGATCATATCGGATTCAGCATCCAAATCGGCGGCCCACCGCCGCCCTGTCCCGTCATTGTCGAACGGCGGTGGGAAGGCCCTTCGCCCGATGCCGTTTGGGTGGAACCCCACTACGAATGGCTCAATGGCAGATGGGTCTGGTTTCGCGGCTATTACATGTACCCACCCCGGCGTGATTGCGAATGGGTTCCCGCGCATTATGAGTATTACCACCATTCCCACTTTTGGGTTGAGGGACACTGGAGAGATCGCTGAGAGCAACCAGGGCTTTGTAGTCGCGCAATATCATGCTTGATCCGTTAAGTGATATCCCAAAAGGACCGCTCCATTCGGTTTGACAGCCCGCAAGGCTGGCCTTTTTATTGTAAGCGAAGCCGGGTTATGGCAGGTTAAAATCATGAAAGGGTTTATTAATGAGGCTGCTACCCGGGCCGTAACCGATGGGGATATACTGGAATGCGCCTTGGAGCAGATGCACAAATACAAGCCCGAGCCCACTTTCTCAAAGACCGTAGTTGGGAGTCTGTCACCAACGTCAACCGGGCAATTTGTGAGAGAGGCAGGGCAGCAGCAGGCCCGAACCCTCAAAGCGATACGGCGGGCCTTACGACAAAGGGGGAAGCGTTGTGCTCCAAAAATCTGACGGTTGCCGCCAAGCAGGAACGCAAGTTTAGCTTACTGCTTCTCAGTCTGTGGTTTTGGACTGCCATATTTTCCGCCCATGCCAATGTAAAGGAACCCGACGCAGGAGATATTGGAAGCGCATTAGCCTACGCCAAGGATTCGGACTTTTTAACAGTCGAATACGTGGCAGTTAACAGCCCTACGGCTAAAGCTGGAATCAAAAAAGGTGATTGCGTTACGGCTATTAACGACATCTCGACACGAGGGATGTCTCTCAAGGAGGCCAGACATTCTATTGATGGGAACATCGGCGGAATGGTGAAGTTGACAGTTCGCCACGGTGCATCGAGAGATGAACAGGTTCCCATTGTACGACAATCCTTTCCCGATACCTATTTGCAAGCAGCAACGGAAGGCGATCCAAGAGCAGAATTCAGTCTGGGGCTCTTCTACCAATTCAGTCCAACTACGACACGCGACCTTCCCAAGGCAGTGGAATGGTATCGTAAAGCGGCAGATCAAGGCTACGACTGGGCTCAGACCAACCTTGCATACATGTACAAGCATGGTTTGGGTGCCCCGAAAGACCTCGAAGCCTCAGCAGCCTGGTATCTCAAGGCCGCAAAGCAGGAAGATGCCGTGGCTGAAACAAATCTGGCCTTGCTCTACTACCGCGGCGAAGGCGTCCACCAGAGTGATAAGGATGCATTCGACTGGTTTTATAGCGCCGCCCTACAGGGGGACTCAACGGCTGAGTACTATCTGGGCCTTCTTTACCGGGATGGTCGTAGCGTGGCTAAAAATGATCGGGAAGCTTTCATTTGGTACTACCGATCTGCGCAGCAGGATAATTTCAGCGCAGAATGGTGCCTGGCTTATATGTATGAAAAGGGGCGGGGCGTGACGCGAAATATTGAGGAAGCGCTAAAATGGTATCATAAGGCACAGATCGGCTTTCCTCAAGATAAACAGCTCAAGAAGGATGTAATCCGTATAAGCTTGAAAGCCTTTTTAGGAACACGCGATTTCACCACTCTGGATCTTTCGCTCATCATGTCGGTTTTCCAGCGAGAGATCTTGTGTGCCTTATTTTTATTGGTGGCAGTTTACATCGTTGGCGGCATCGTCCTATTCTATTTCAGTCTCAGGGTGTCTGACGCCGAACTGAAGCTCCCTCTGGCAATTGGGTGGGTTGTGTTTTATCTGGAAAGCCAAGGGGTCGCTTTATTTGCCGTCTTTATTCATGGGAAATTGCTCACTGCCGACACCCTGATTGCCGCGATGGCTATTTTCAGCGCTTTGCCTGTAATTGCCTCTTCTTGCGTACTCAATCGACGCCACATTTGGAAGGCATCACAGACTCCTTGGAAAACTCTTCTGCTTTATGGCACAGGTTCATGTTTAGCAGCCCTTATCATTGCTCTTGGATATGACAAAATCTATACTTTGATCACTCATTCGTCACTACCATCCCAGGCCACACTAGCCCTTTTCCTCAAGGCGAAACAGGTATCCGCCTGGCTGACCTATGCCAGTATCGCATTGGCCCTACCCGTTGCCGAAGAGGTTATCTTCCGCGGCTATCTCTTCGATGTCTTGAGAAAACATTTCTCGGGGAACATCGTTGTGCTTATCACCGCACTCGCTTTTTCCTTGGTGCATTTTCAATGGCTCTATTTCGTGCCCCTGTTCGGATTCGGCTTGGTACTGGGTTGGGTAAAACTGAAAACAAACTCCCTGCGCCTTCCAGTATTTCTACACGCAATCAACAACGCGCTTGTTCTGGCATTCGCCGGTTGAGCACGCCTCTTGATTGTTTGCGGTGTCTCTACATTCTTGTAGTATAGTGCAATAATAGCCTTGATTATGATAAATATTGCTGTATAAAGCAATTATGCAAACCACCCAGGAGCTTGGGGATTTAGTGGCCCGCCGACGGCACGAGCTCAAATTAAAGCAAAAGGACGTTGCGAATCGAGCCGGACTGACTCCCGGTCTGCTCTCCCGTTTGGAGCGCGGTCATCTGCCTGAGTTTGGCGTCCGCAAGTTGATGGCTCTTCTTGCTGTGTTAGGCCTGGAACTCCAGGCAACTGAAAGTGGAACGGCAGGCAATCTGGACGAGCTGCGCAAGGAGCATGGCGGAATATGAAACTTGCGGTCCATGTTCTGGGGCGGGAAGTTGGCATTTTGGAACCGGTTGGCCGTTTCAAGAGTGTTTTTACCTATCACGCCAATGCCAATCCCGATGACTTCCTCTCGCTGACCATGCCCGTGCGGACGGAGTCGTATCGTTGGGATGCGCCTCTGCATCCAATCTTTCAGATGAACCTGCCGGAAGGTTATCTGCTGCAAGTCCTGCAGGAAAAGTTTGGTCCCCAGATTGGCGCGGATCCCACGGCGCTTCTTTCGGTGATTGGACGCCATATGATAGGGCGATTGCAGGTGGCTGCGCCGGGAGCCAAACTGGATGAACCTCCACAAGCGTTGGAAGTGGCCGACTTGCTGCAGGGCGACAATTCGGAGCGAGCTTTCGCGGAGTTGGTCCGACAACATGCCACAAGCGGTGTATCCGGAGTGATTCCAAAATTCCTCGAAGGCCAGGATGAACCTTTCGGGATTGATGCTTTTAACAAGACCACGCTCTTTACGGGCCGGTATATTATTAAGGGCTCCTCCCGGAATCTGCCTTTTGCAGCTCTGAACGAACACCTCTGCATGCAAGTCGCGGCGAAGATTTTGCCTGCAACGAAAACACAAATCTCCGAAGACGGGAAAGCATTGGTGGTACATCGGTTCGATATCGATGACCTGGGTCATCCGAAGTATGGCATGGAGGATTTTTGTGTTCTACTCGGTCTGCCTTCATCGGCCAAATACGGCACCGCATGGGAAAGGATTGCGAAGGCCATACGCGACCACGTTCCGGGCGTCGGCCGGATCGACGCCTTTCGATATCTCGCGTTGACCTTGTTTTTGACGTATGCGTTACGCAATGCAGACTGCCACGCCAAGAATATCGCGTTGCTATACACCACCCGGGCCGATGTCCGGATGTCCCCGGTTTATGACATGCTCACCACAGTTGTTTATCCCGGCCATCAGGATTCCCCTCCCGGCATTTCTTTCTTGGGGAAGAAGACCTGGAAGCCGGGCAGGAATTTAAAAAACTTTATCACCGCGCAGTTTGGCGTTCCCCTGCGTGAGCAAAATCAAATGGTGGAGGCGGTGAGCGACGCGGTTTCCGACACGGTTCCACTGGTTCGTCAAGCCATCGAGAAGCACCCTGAATTCCGAAACCTCGGCAAACACATGCTGCTGGCTTGGGAAGAGGGTGTTACAGGCCTGCGGGACAAGCGCCTTTATTCCCTGGGAGCATGGAAATCAACAGAACCGCTCAAAGGAATTTCCGACCCACCCAAGCTAAAAAATCCAAAAAAGGTTATCGGTCGTTCGGAAGGTTTGGGACAGCGGTAAGCCCTGGACTGTGGATTTATCACTGCTTTCAAGGTTGCGCCACTTAGTCTTGCCATCCTTTTTAAGTACGGTGTAATACACTCCTGATTATTTAAAGTGATTTTGGGGGTATAGCTCAGTTGGTAGAGCGTCTCGTTCGCAATGAGAAGGTCAGGGGTTCGAATCCCCTTACCTCCATGAATCCTGAAAATCCCGGGCCTTTTTTAAATCACAAACTGTCCAAAATCGCCGTCACCGAGGCGCGCGCTCCGCAGATAACCGTGTCCGACGCGCCGTAGTAAATCGTGATTTGATCCCCATCGACAAGATGGCCGTTCGTGAAAACAACATTGCCGACAAAGCCCTTCTGCTCATATTCCGCGACGGGTTGCATGAACGGCTCTCGGCTGCGCGCAAGCACCCGCGACGGATCGTCCAAATCCAGGAGCAGCGCCGCAAGACAGTAGCGATGGACGGCAGTCGCGCCGTGATAAATTTCAAGCCAGCCTTTCGGCGTCTTGATTGGCGCGGCGCCCGCGCCGATGCGCGCGCTGTCCCATTCGCCGGGGCGCGTCATGGCAATACAGCGGTGGTCGCCCCAATGCAGCATGTCAGGCGAGCGGCTGACCCAGATGAAGTTCCCGCCGGGACCGCCTCCGCTCGGGCGATGCAGCGCATGGTAGAAACCCTTGATCTTCTCCGGGAAAAGCGCGCAATCCTTGTTATTCGGCGGGAAGATCACTCCATGCTTCGTAAAGTTCCGCCAATCCTTCGTCGAACTCATCCCAACGCAGATGCCAAATTCCGATACCGCCGTGTAGGTGAGCCAGTACGTCCCCTCGATAAACTCCACACGGCAATCCTCAATACCGAATGATTCATGGCTGCCCATGCCCGGCAAGGTGGGCCGCTCATCGACAGCAAAGTGTACCCCGTCGTCACTCCATGCCAGCCGCAGATGCGAGAGCGTGGTGAGATAACTGCGGTCCTTGTATTCGAACACGCGCGGATCGGCGGCTTTGAAATCCGGATCGTCCTTGCGAATCCGTAAAATTCGGATGCCACCCTCGCTTTCCGGATCCAGCAACGGCGTGCTCACCCAACCCTCCTCCTGTTTCGGGCGTTCGGCGACACGCAGCAGCAGACCAGTGCGGCCCTTGAAACGGAAGGCGCCGGGATTCAGCAGACATTCCACGACCATGTCCTCGCGGGAGGGCCGCACATCAACCGGGCTGAGAATCGGGTTTTCAGGAAAGCGTTCGACCAGTTCTTTCATGGAAGGAATTCGGTTGTGTTTGTAGATTCAGAAAACCTTGCAAGCGGCGAGTGCCGTGTCAAGGCGACAGACCCAAGGTATCCGCCTCTCATCCTGTCAAAACGTAAAACTTCATTCTATGCCCACCGGCTTGATTCCAGGCTCGCGTACTGCAAGGCAGTGGGTTAAACTATTTCCATGCTGGTTGATCCCATCAAATCAGCGGTTGAAACCTGGGCACAGGTCCCGCGCTACCGCGAGATTTTCAGCGTTCTGTACAAATACGGCTTTGCCGATTTTTTGCAGTTGGTCCACCTGCGTGCGCTTTCCGACCTCCTGAACCGCCGCCTGAGCAAGGCCGACCTGGCGCTGCAACACAAGCCGGCCCCCGTGCGCCTGCGCATGGCCCTGGAAGAACTGGGCCCCACCTTTGTCAAACTGGGGCAAATCCTCAGTTCCCGCCGCGATTTTATCGATGAGGAATTCCACAATGAACTCCACAAATTGCAGGAGCACGTCGCCCCTTTCCCGGGCGAGCAAGCCAAGGCCATTCTTGAGGCGGAATTGAAACAGGAACCCTCGAAGCTGTTTAAAAAATTCCAAACCCGGCCCATTGCCTCCGCCTCGGTCTCCCAGGTACACCGTGCAACGCTGCACACGGGGGAACTGGTCGCGGTTAAAATCCAGCGGCCGGACATCCTGAAAACCATCGAAATGGACCTGGCCATCCTGATGGAGATCGCCCGCTTTCTGGACAAGCATGTGGAAGTGATCGCTGTATTGAATCCCACGGGCATTGTGCGCGATTTTTCAAAGACCATGCTGCGCGAACTGGATTTTTTGAATGAGGCCTCCAACATGCGGCGCTTTCAAAAGCAATTCAGCGACAAGGAATCCATCCGGGTGCCGCGCGTTTATGATGAATTCACCACATCGCGCGTGCTGGTCATGGAATACCTGGAAGGGCTCCACATCGACCAGCCGGAAGCGCTTGTCGATGCCGGTGTGGATCCGGTGGCGCTTTCCGAAACGATTTCGGGGCTCATATTCGAGCAGGTCCTGGAGCTTGGCTTTTTCCATGCGGACCCGCATCCGGGCAACATGGCGGTCATGAAGGACGGAGTGGTGGCCCTGTACGACTACGGCATGATGGGCCAGCTCACACCGGCCTTTCGGGAGGACATCGCCGACCTGTTGATGGGTTTGACCGAGCGGGATGCCCGCATGATCATGTATGCCATCATCGGGATGTCGGAAGAAAGCTTTGTGGAAGATCCCATCCGGATGGAAGCGGACATTGAGGCGTTCAACGAGAATCATTTAAACAAGCCGCTGAAGGAAATCCAGGTCGGCTATGTGCTGAACCGGCTGCTGGATTTGCTGATGACCCATAAATTGCGCATGAAGCCCGCGTTTTATCTGGGCATCAAGGCACTCTCACAAATCGAGGCCATCGGCCTGGTCCTGAATCCCGACCTGAATTTCATCGAGTTGGGCCGTCCCCACGCGACGCGCTTGCTGATGGAGAAGCTGGACTTGCCGCGCCTCTGGAAAGGAGCCGGAAAAATTGTCCTCGAAACCATGCGCCTGCTTGAACATCTGCCGGGCGACCTGAAGGAGGTTTATTTCCGCATGCGCAGCGGGCGTTTCAGCCTGCCGGTGGAGCATAAAATCAATCCGGAAGGGTTTGAACCTCTTCGCAAGACGCTGGATCAAATTGCAAACCGCATGGCCGACGCGATTCTCAGCGCAGCGGTGCTGATTTGTTCCAGCGTGATTATTCTGTCGATGATCCCGCCGCTGATTCACGGGATCCCGCTGCTGGGAATCATCGGCCTGGGAGTGGGCGCGTTCATGACCCTGCGCCTGTTCCTGGCCATCTGGCGCCACGGCGGGTTTTAGCCACGCACTAAATTTTGCTCATCCCTTTTCGTGCCAGTCGGGCGCCTTCATGAATGGCGTCTGTCATGCGATCGCTGGCAAGATCGACAAAGGAAAGGGCTTTCTTTTTCAGAACTTTCCGGCCCTCTTCTGTTTCTTCCTCGCTTTTGAGGATTGCCTTTTTCAGCAGGGAAGCGGCCCTGTCGATCAACACCAGCGCCGGCTTGGAAATCGGCTCGTCGTGCTGGGTCCGCTTTTTTGCCCTTTTTACCTTGGGTTTGGAGATTTTTTTACGGGTACTTTTACGGCGGGTTGAATGTGTCTTCTTCATGGCAAAGCAATAACACAAAATCCGCCATTTTGCCAGAACAAGTACGCACTCAGGTGGGGGCTACCCGCGCCGGATGCCCTTTTCAAACAGCAGCGGCGGAAGTACGCAGGGCTTTATCACAATCGTTGAAAGCCTTTTCCAACGCTTCAAGCGGGTTGCCGGAGGGGATAAACTCATGCGAGATAAACCCGGTGTAGCCAGTCGCTGCTATCGCCTTGTAAATGGCGGGATAAAACAGCTCTTGTGTACTGTCAGGTTGTCCCCTGCCCGGATTTCCAGCCGTATGGTAATGCGCAAAGAAGGCATGGTTGGCCTGGATGCTGCGGATGATGTCGCCCTCCATGATCTGCATGTGATAGATGTCGTAGAGCAACTTGAACGCAGGCGACGCGACGCGCCGACAAAGCTCCACACCCCATGCCGTGTGGTCGCATTGATAATCCTTGTGATCGACTTTGCTGTTGAGCAGCTCCATAGCCAGCGTTACTCCGGCGTCGGCCGCGGCTGGAGCAACTTTCGCGATTGTTTCTGCACACTGCTCAAGCCCCGCCTCGTCACTTAGTCCGGCCCGGTTTCCGGAAAAACAGATCAGAATGGGAATTTTCCATTGGCCCGCTTTGGCGATATTGGCCCGAAGCTCCTTCTCGATCCGGCCGGCGTCTTCCCGCCGGTTTAGGCCCTGTTCAATGGTCCCGTGCCCATTTATGGCTGAAACCGACAACCCATGTCGCTTCACTGCCGGCCAAAGGGTTTCGTCGATAAGATCGATCCCTTGATAGCCGATTTTGGCCGCGCCTGACAGCAATGCATCCGGCTCGATACCGCGATTTTGAAAACACCACCAGGACAGGGATTGGGAAATCTTGCTCATTTCGCAGCTGCTTTTGATGTCCAATCGAACAAAATACCCATTGTCGAGGCGCGGTCCCGATTGACTGTAGTGTGCCCAACATGGGCAGGCCGCGTATCTAATGACATCCGGTGTCAAAGATTGACGTCACCGGCTGCCCGGTATCGTCCATCAAACCCAATGGGTGATTTATCATTTTATGCGTTCCAGAAGCAACGTCCGGCTGCGAATCGCACCGCCATGTCCTCCCGATGCCGTATCGCCGGGCAGGCCCAGTGTCATCAATTGATAACCGCTGTAACGGCCAAGTTCGGTCCCTTTTTCATCGATGACCGCATAAACTGACGCGGCATCCAACGCCCGGAGGCGCGCAGGTGTCCGAAACCGTCCCTGCGCAAGATTGATGACGGCAATCGAATAGACGGCCCGGCTGGCATCTGGAAGCACAATTTCCCAAATCGACACGCCGCCCTCCAGTCCAAGACTCAGGCGGTAAAGGTCGCCCTCTTGCACAACCGGCCGGATCTTTTTATAAAACTCAATTTTACGTTTGTAGGCATCCAGTTCCTCCGCGGAAAGACGGTTGAGGGCAGATCCGATTCCCAACGCTCCGCGCATGGCGACATCAAACCTCAGGTCGAGCGACGCAATGCGTTTGGTCAGCGGGTTTTCTTCATTGGTGACCCAGCACTCCATGGCGCGCGGTGGATAGGCAAGGCTGAAACCATCTTCGATGATCACACGATCATGCGCGTCGCTGTTATCGCTGGCCCAGACCTGGTCGGCGCGGCCAAACATCCCGATGTCCACGCGTCCACCGCCTGCCGAACAGCTTTGGATACTGAGTTTGGGATGCGCGCCGCGCAGTCGGTCGAAGAGGGAGTAAACGGCCGCGACGTGCTTTTGCCAGATGGCTTTGCCAACGACGGAACCCGGCTCGCTGGCGTAACGATTCATGTCCCACTTGAAAAAATCAACGTCATGGTCCCGAACCAGTGCGTCAAGGACGCCAAACATGTGCTCCACCACCTCGGACCTGCCAAAATCAAGGATAAGCTGGTGGCGGCCCTCCGTGCGTGGGCGTCCTGGAAAATGCAGGATCCAGTCGGGATGGGCGCGGTAAAGATCCGAGTCCGGATTAACCATCTCGGGTTCGACCCATAGTCCGAACTTCATGCCCAGGCGTCTGATCTCCTGGGTCAAAGGTTTCAAACCGCCCGGAAAAATTTCCTCGCTCACCACCCAGTCGCCAAGACCTGCGCGGTCGTTTCTGCGGCTGCCGAACCAACCGTCGTCGATGCAGAAAAGCTCAACTCCGATGGAAGCCGCGAGTCGCACCAACTCCATTTGTTTTTCGAGATTGATGTCGAAATATGTGGCATCCCAACTGTTGTAGAGGACGGGCCGCAGTGCGGCACTGTCCGGCAACACATATTCGCGGATAAACCGGTGCAGTCGGCGGCTCGCGCCTCCCCGGCCATCACCGGCACAACCGTGGACCATCGCGGGCGTACGGTGCTTTCCGCCTGGAGCCAGCGAAATTGAAAAGTCGGACAATTCATAGCCACCATGCACCCGCACCGTGTTGCTCGGAAGCACCTCAAATCGCAAGCACCAATTTCCGCTGTAGGCAAGCGCACCAAACCAGACATCACCGGCGGACTCCGTCACGCCACCGCGCTCGTTCAAAAGGAAAAAGGGATTGCCGGCGTGTCCGGTGTTGAGCCCTTGCTGGTCGATGAGCAGTTTTCCCTGTTCGAGATTCTGCCGCACCGCGGTGAATTCACGGTTCCAGCAGCCCGTGGGCCGCGTCACTTCATACTCACCGTTGGGCAGGTTCAGCGTTCCAAACGCCAGGGATTCGATGGCAACTTCCATGGATGTGGCGTTCTCCAATTCAATCCAGCGCTCAATGATATCGTGCTCGGGTGTGATGCGGTAAAACAAGGTGGCCCGGAAATCGTACGCAATGTCTTTAAGCTTTACGCAAAGGGTTTCCCGCGGCTGGGTTTTCCGTGTCGGAACTCCGTGGACAGGCGCCAGGCCGGGGTTTTCATCCGTCCGAATTTCATGCGACACATAACGCAACCGCACATCGCGCACAGGCAGATTCGGAGACTCATGGGTTGCGGGCTTGGCGGCGGGCTGCGGGAAAGATGCTTTCAGGGCCACGTCGTGATAGCTGATATCGCCAAACGTGGGCAGCTCGTAGCGGCGCACCTGGGAATCCAATCCGTAACTGGTTTCCGCATAATCGTCAAGTCGGCCCAGTACCGGCTCCACATTCTCATTTTCAGGGAGGGAACCCGAACCCGTGTGGACAATCTGGCCGTTATCCAGGATGCGAAAGGCATAATAAGAAGCGCGCATTTGGATCTGAAACAGGCGCTGTTCGGCGTCAAAGCGAATGGTGTTCATAAGGCGTAAATTGAAAATCGTGCCCAAGAAATGGGTTTATTCAATATGATATTTTTTACAGGCACGGGTGTTGGTGCGAGCAATGCCATCACATCCATCGTGTAAGCCATTCAGGCCGGGCCTTAATGCCGCTTTTTTCCGGTCCTCTTTACAGCCATCAACCCATTCAATGTGACATGGAAGGTGGTACAGCATCCGGCGCACTGCCCCACGACTTGTTTGGCCGTGGACCCATTTCAAAGACGAGAGAACCGCCGGGAATCAGGTCACTGTGGTTGAACCACGGCTTATCAAGCGGTGCTTTGTTCAGCTTGGCGGATTGAATATATTTATTCACCGGCGAAACATTCCTGGCAGTAATCGTAAACACCGCACCATCGTCACGTGTGATTTTCACTTCTTCAAAAGACGGACTTCCGATCACATAGGTCGGTGAGCCGGGGCACACGGGATAAAAGCCCATGGCACTTAGGACATAATACGAGGACATTGCCCCATAGTCTTCGTCTCCAGGTATGCCTTCCGGACCGTCGTTAAACCAAAGACGCAGAGTTTCCCTGATTCTGCGCTGGGTTTTCCAAGGCTGGCCCGCGTAACAATACAAATACGGAATATGGAACGCCGGCTCGTTGCCTTGAGCATACTGGCCTATCAGGCCGGTCATGTCCGGGAAATTATACAAGAAGTGGTGTTTGGCCATGTTGTTGCCGTACTGTTCAACATAAAGCGCATCGAGGCGTGCAATAAACTTGTCACGGCCACCCATCAGGTTGATAAGCCCGGCGAAGTCATGCTGAACGTGGAAGGTATAGGTCCAGGAATTGCTCTCTGTGAAATAGTCCCTGCCTCCCGGACCACTGCTCCATAGAGGATCGAAATCGGGTGCCCAATTTCCGTCCGCTGTCTTGGGCGCCATAAAGCCAATACGGCTGTCAAAAACATTTTTGTAATTGTACGCCCGCTTCATGAAGTATTCGTAATCGTCCTGTTTGTTCAGTGCCCTGGCCATCTGCGCGCAACACCAATCGTCGTAGGCGGCCTCCAGAGTGACCGAAACCGCCTGGCGGGATTCAAAGGGGTGTACACTCTTTTCCGTCTCTCTTTCACCACGCATCCAGACGGTTTGCATTTTCGGTCCTGATGGATCCAGGATAAATTCATTTGTTTCCCTTTTCGGTTTGCCAAGGGCCGGAAAGAAGCCTTTCTCGCGATATATCGAGTCGAGCTTCGTGGCCGGGCCGTTGCGATATGGCAAAAGCGTGGCCTCCATGGCGTTCTTCCTCATGCCTTCGTAGGCCTTTTCCACATCAAAATTGCGGTAACCCTTAAAGAAGGTGTCGGCGATAAGTGCATCCGCATGGTATCCGATCATTGCCCTATGTTCGCTTGTAATATCCGGAACCGAGGGCATCCAACCGCTCTGTTCATACATCCGCACATACGACTGAACCATATCTTCCTGACGATGCGGCTCGAGCAGAAGCTGCAACGGGTGCGCGGTGCGATAAGTGTCCCACAGTGAGTCAATGGTATAATAGGGATGGTTACCAGCCTCATGTACCTTTTCGTCAAAGCCGACATACTGGCCGTTTTCGGTGAAGTTAACCATGCACAGCTTGGAGTGATACAGCGCGGTATAAAAAATAGTGCGCTCCCTTTCAGTACCGCCTTTGATGACGATCTGGGTGAGCGCCTTATTCCAGACATCCCGCGCCCTGTTCCGCGCTGTCGCAAAGTCCCAGTCGGGCATTTCGCTTTTGAGATTGATGCGGGCTTGCTCCGCGCTGAGGCGGGAAATGCCTATCCGCACTCCGGCCCATTCCCCGCCACTTGTTGTTAGTGTCATGGCTGCGGCCGTTTTGCCCGAAATCACGATGCTGCTGTCCATTGCTGCAATGGGCGCGGAACACTCCGCCACCCAGTACAGATGGTTGGGACCTTCACCCTGCAGGGAAGCCGGGCCTGTTCTATTGAAACCTTTGCTGCCTTTCCCTTCCCACCAAAGCAGGTGTGCGGGCTGCTTTTCGGGAAAATGGAAGCGATAGAAAACGGCGTGATCGCTGACCGTATATTCCACCTGAATATCATACTTTTCCAGAAGGACGGAATAAAAATAGGGTGTCGCTGTCTCAAGGTCATGGTCAAAATCTGAGGCAATGTTTTCCAGGACGGTATCCACGGCGCCGGTTGTGGGCATAAACACTGCGGCGCCGGCGGGAAAACCGAATATTTTATCCGACAGGTAGCGGTCCACAACCTTCGGCCTCGTCCGCGGAACAATGCTCATCATGCCGTGAGGCATCTGAACATCGGGCCCTATCGCCTGAAGGAGCCGGGCAACGCCACCAATGTTAGTGTTGACATAGTCCACCGCGTCCTTGTCCTTGCCTTCGCTTGTCAGGGCATGGGCCATCAAAAACAGCAGCAGGGGAAGCACGCGCATTTTAGAAAGGGGTTCAGGCGTCATTTCTTGATGGATTTCCTGACGGTCAGGCTGCTTCCAACCGATCCGGCATAGAAGACAAGCAACTTGACAGGTGTTTTTCCGGTATTCCGCCCGTTGTGCAGCGTGTTGACAACTTCCGCCAGCGCCTCGCCTGCCTTCAAGTGCTTCACGCGGCCGTCTTTCAGGGTGACGTCGAGTTCCCCTTCCATGATACAGCCGAAGCATGGAACAGGATGCAGATGCCAGCCGGTCTCGCCGCCCGGGGCGATCTCGATCATCACGCCGGTGATTTCGGCCTGGCCTTTTGGATACACGATGGGCTGCCCGTCCCAACTCGTGGTGGTTTTCAACAGAGGCGTAATTTTGGCTGCCGGGCTGTCCTGGGCCGGGGCTTCAACCTGCAAAAAAGAGAGGAACAGCAAACTCAATAAGAGAAATGTGGGTTTTATGGGCATGGCTTACGTTTATACGAACCGTTCAACTTGTATAGATTCAAAAATCAGGCCAATTGCATTTAAAATTCCACTTCTGCGAGTTGCTGAATAGCCTCAACGCCTGAAGCAAGGGGCGAGACGCCCCTTGAACCCGCAGCCGGGACGGCCCGCGCTACTGAAGCAACATGTCGTGCATTCGCACTTACTTGCGCTTGCAGGGCCTGTGAATGTTTGCAGTATGACGCTTACAGTGAGCGATCCCAGAGTTTCTGCGGCAAGGCTGTCCATTTTTTCCAATACAGCCCTGACCGGCGCTAAGATTCTTGCGGGAATCCTTACCGGTTCCGTTTCCATCCTGGCCGAGGCCATACACTCCGGGCTTGATCTGGCTGCGGCCGTCGTTGCCTACTGTGCCATCCGGATTGCCACCAAGCCCCGTGATGAAGACCACCACTATGGCCATGGGAAATTCGAGAATCTTTCCGGAGTCATTGAGGCGTTGCTGATCTTCGTCGCCGCTGTCTGGATCATCTGGGAATCGCTTCACAAACTCATGCATCCCGCAGTACTGGCGCATGCCAGGATCGGCATCATGGTCATGGCGGTTTCCGCCGGAGTGAATATCCTGGTCAGCCGCAGGTTGTTCCGAGTGGCGCGCGAATACGACTCCGAAGCATTGCGCGCCGACGCCTGGCACTTAAAAACCGATGTGTACACCTCCCTGGGTGTGTTTGGCGCTCTCGTGCTCGCCTGGTTGGGCGGAAAATTATTTCCCTCGGCAAATCTTCAATGGCTGGATCCGGTTTGCGCCATCGGTGTCGCCCTGCTGATTCTCAAGACCTCATATGACCTGACACTCTCGGCAGGCAGGGACCTTTTGGATGTCAGCTTAACCGCTAATGAACTCGAAAAAATTCATGCCTATTTGGATGGCCTCATACGAGATCGTGCCACGCGGTTCCAGGCGGGGCATGAGCCGGTGCTTGGCTATCACAAACTGCGCACCCGCAAATCGGGCCCCAACCGTTTCATTGACCTGCATCTGGAGCTGTGGCCCGGCATCACCCTGGCAAGGGCCAAGGATACCTGCGAAAAAGTGGAGTCGGGCATCCTGGCTTTGTTTCCCAACGCCTCAGTCACCATCCATCCCGAACCGGCCAAGCGCAAATACGCTCCAAAATCATCCGGACGCTGCTAACCTCAATGCCTTCAACTAATTGGGGAATAAGTTCCTTTGTGCTAATTGGTTGCAACCCTCAATCCGAGCACGGCGATATCGCCGCAAAAGAGCGCAAAGAACTCAAAACTGCCGAAACTTCCCTGTACTTTGCGTTTTTTGTGTTCTTTTGTGGCCAAACGGTTGCTTGAATTGGTTGAAGGTATTGGGGCTAAACAGATGCTTTTTTCGGCTGTTCCTGCCAGACGGCCAGCTCATTGCCGTTGGGATCGATGAAGTGCGCGCGCTTGCCACCGGGGAAGGCAAATTTGGGGACGGACAAACGTCCGCCAAATTTGATAATCCGGTCCATGGCGGTGTCGATGTCTTCAACGCAAATCACGAGCAGCGGGCCCCCTTCGGACACGCGGCGTTCCGCTGACAGGCCGCCAGTCAGGCGCCCGTCGTTGAAACAGCAATATTGTTTGCCATAGGGTTCGAGCTTCCACCCAAAAACCGTACTGTAAAAAACCTTTGCGGATTCGATGTCGGGTGCGGGAATCTCGATGGCGTCAAACTGATTGAAGGGGAGGGTCGGCGTCATGTGTAGATAGTACCCTCCATCCTCAAATATGGCAAGCTGGACAAGCTGGAACAGCACTAACGCAAAGCGGCTTCAGATGCGGAACATCAGGTCGCCGCTTTTACTTATCCGAAGCCGCATATGCCCGCCAGGCTTGAAATTTAGAGATAGCAGTCTGTTCGGGGATTCCCGGCATTTGCCAGCGCCTTTTCCGGCGTTTCCGGATTAAACAGGGCGTCTCCGCACAAAAACTGATCGCATATCTTGAAAAAATCCATTTCGCTGGCGGCGCGGCGGATCTGGTGTAGGAACTGGTCTTCCGGATCGATTTTTTGCGCGATGAAGTTCATGAATTTTTTCATCCGGGCGACCTGGAGCGTTTCGGAAAAACCCTCGGGCCGTGTTCCGCGATAAAGTATCTCCACGTATTCCCGGACATCCGACAATGTCGGGCGGGTTTTAATTTCACCGGCATGGGATTCCCGGATTTGGTTGAAGATCCAGGGGTTGCGGATGGCTCCGCGGCCGATCATCAGGCCCTGCGCCCCGGTTTGTTCAACAACCGCCCGCGCATTGCCGGCGCTCAGAATATTGCCGTTGGCAAAGACCGGGCATTTCATTTTTTGCACCGCCTGTGCGATCCGGTCGTAATGCACATTCACCCGGTACATTTCCTTCACCGTCCTGCCATGCACGGTCAAGGCATCGATGGGGTGTTGGGCGTAAAGATCCAGAAGAGCGTCAAATTCTTCCGGTGAATCAAAACCGATCCGGGTTTTTAATGTAAAATTCACATGGATGGCAGGGCGGAGGGCGGCAATGACCTTGTCGAGATGAGCAAGGTTGCGGAGCATTCCTCCGCCCGAGGATTTCCTGCAAACGATGGGGGCGGGGCAGCCGATGTTCAGATCCAGTGCGGCGATGTTTTCCTTTTGCAGGAGGGCTGCGGTACGGACCAGGTGTTCGATGTCCTGCCCTATCATTTGCGCTATCACGGGCCGGCCGGAGGGATTGTTGCGGATGGCGTCCAGAATCCAGGATTCGGGGGTTGAAGCGGAGTGAACCCGGAAATATTCCGTGAAATACACATCAGGGCCGCCATAGCGGTGCAGCACGCGCCAGAACGACAGATCGGTCACATCCTGCATCGGGGCCAGGAGCAGGAGCGGGCGTCCCTGTGGAATGAGTGGAGCGATCACAAAACCAGAATAACAAAATTGACGGTGGAAACGAAGGTTTGTTTGGTTGCCGAGCGGGCGTTTGGGTTCAGGCCCGTTCCGCCCACCAGACAGAGACAATTTCCATCGGCAGGCCGATCACGTTGGTTTTTGAGCCCTCAATGCGTTCGATCAAATCGCTGCCATGTTCCTGGATGCCGTAGGCCCCCGCCTTGTCCATGACATTCACCTTCTCCATGTACCCATGAATGATGTTTTCATCCAGGGAGCGAAACGTGACACGGGTTCTGGCCACATGCTCGCGGATGGTGCACTGCGCGGGATCTCTCCAGGCGACTGCGGTAAGCACTTCGTGCGTCCTGGCACTCAACCATTTCAGCATGGCAACCGCATCACCGGCATCCAGGGGTTTTCCCAGCAGACGACCCTCGCAATAGACGAGGGTATCGGCGGCGAGAATGATGTCCTGCGGGTGGGAATGCGCGACGCTTTCCGCCTTGCGACGGGCATTGGAGCGTACAATTTCAACCGGGGTCAACTCGGGGTGCGTTGAAAAATCCCATTCGTCCGCATCCGGCGCCTGCACACGAAAGGAAATCCCGGCTTCTTCTAGGAGTTCCTGGCGCCGTGGCGACTGCGAGGCAAGTATCAGGCACGACATGGGGATGGAAGGTTGCGGGAATTCAACCGGTACAGGCGCATAGACCACTAGTTACGATTTCGGTTTGGTGTCACCCAAGGCCGTCATGGTGCCTTTTTTATCCAATAACTTAAGCCAGTCGCCAAAAATCCTGAGGCTTTCGCGGAGATGCAAGTCAGCCGCATAGGATTCCGAGGTTGTCAGTTTTGGAATATCCGTACCTTCATCGTCACCTGACGTGTCCGGGGCAGGCTTGGGCTTGGGTTTTTCCTGGGAAGCGAGTTGCTCCACCAGGCCCTTTTTATTGTCGAAGGAAATGGACAGGATGTCAGGTAGTTTGGCGGACATGGCTTTGAGAATTTTTTCGCGTTCGTCCTTCCGTTGTTTGTCCTCGGCGGCTTCGGTCTCACGCTGGGTGATGTTCAGCGAAACCCGGCGGTCTTCCATGTGCTTGCGGAGGCGCGCGATGTCATCCAGCAACAGCTTGAAATCGCCGTCTTTGGCAATCCGCTGCTGGGAATCGGCGTTGAGTTGGGGAATAAAGCCGGTCGGATTGTCGATGTCCAGTTTTGTGAAAGGCGCCGGTTCAATTTCATCCCAGGGCAGGGAATGTGGGAGGTTCGATTCCCCAAGTTCCAGATAATCGTTGGGCGAGGGCAGGATGATATCCGGAATAACGCCACGCTGCTGTGTGGAATGTCCGTTGGGAAGATAAAATTTCTGGATGGTGATCTTCATGGCCCCGGCAACGGGGGTGATTCCATTGATCGGGGGAATAAAGTGGTTCAACTCGGCCACGGTTTGCACCGTGCCTTTGCCATGGGTGCTCTTGTCGCCAACGATCAAGGCGCGCCCGTAATTTTGAAGCGCCCCGGCCGCAATTTCCGAGGCCGAAGCGCTCAATTTGTTTGTGAGCACCATGAGCGGCCCGTCATAGGCCATGTTGGAATCGAAATTCTGGAGCACTTGTTTCTTTCCCTGGGAATCCTTCACCTGCACCACGGGGCCCTTGCCGATAAACAGCCCCACCAGCCGCACGGCTTCACTCAGGAGCCCGCCCCCGTTGTTGCGAAGATCCAGAACAAGGCCGTCGATATTTTTTTCCTTCAGCTTTTTGATGAGCAGGGCCACGTCGTCCGTTGTGCTGCTGCCGCCACTGGGATCCTCTCCAGCGTAATCCCCGATGTTTCCGTAAAAGGAAGGAAGCTCGATCACGCCTATCTTGTATTCCTGGCCGTCAGGCCCGATCTGGCTGATCACCTTGGCTTTGGCTTTTTGCGACGCAATCTTGACCTGGTCGCGGACAAGGCGGACCTCTTCCCGCACGGCGGAATGGTCCGAGCCACCGGGGATGACCTTGAGCCGGACAACGGTACCTTTATCCCCGCGGATCAGATGCACCGCATTGCGCAGCTTCATATCGACGATATCGATATATTCCTTGTCACCCTGCGCGACCCCGACAATCTTGTCGTTGGGGGTCAGCCGCTTGTCAAGGTCGGCCGGGCCGCCAGGGATGATTTCCTTGATGATGCAATATCCGTCCTCCGACGACAGGACGGCGCCGATGCCGACCAGTTGGAGCTTCATGCTGATGTCGAAGTCTTCCTCCTCCTTCGGTCCGAGGTAAACGCTGTGCGGATCATAAAGGGTTGTCAGGGCAGAAAGGTAGGTCGTGACAATGTCTTCGTGGTCGGTTTCGTTCAGGTTTTTCTGAAGCACGCCGTAGCGCTTTTGAAGGTGCTGGATGGAGTCCTGCGGTTTTCTTTTTTCAGCCAAGCGATCCTGCAGAATCTCGTATTTGAGCCGGCGCTCCCAGAGGGCGTCTTCCTCCGCGGCTGTCTGCGGCCAGTCCGCTTTAGAACGGTCGGGCTCATAGTAATCCTGGGTTGTAAAATCAAACGGTTGGCTGAGCCGTTTGTTGACCCAGGCCAGGCGGCTGTTCACATGCTGTTGGAAGACTTTGAAAATCGCAAACGCCGGTGAGAGCTGGCCGCTGCGAATTTCCGAGCCTGCATCCGGCGCGTATTTAGCCTCGAAATCGTCCTGTTCCCCTTTCAGGAAAAAGAGGCGGTTGTAATCCAGGGCTTTCATGTAAGCCTTGATCCACTCCGCGCTGACCACGGCATCAATGGGATGGCGCGCGAAATGTTGTTCCTGCAAAAACCGGGAAACAAGCGCGGCCGCCCGGCCGAACACCTCGTCCTGATATTCGGCTGCCTTGTCCACGGCAGGGGTTTGACCGGAAGTGTTGGTGGCGGGAGATTGGCCTTGCCCCTGCTGCGGGGCTGGCGGCGATTGTTGCCCGGGGCGGGCGCCAAAGCCATAAGCCACCGGCGTCAACAGTGCAAAGCACAAAAAGAAACCCAATAATCTGCTTTTTTGTCCCATAGTCAGAATAGGAAACATACACTATATTTCAGAAGCTGTCATTCGGGAATCGCGAGGTTTTTCGATAATCTGGTTTACAGAAGCCCAAAAAGCCGCGAAACCCGTCTAAATGGAAGTGTTCCCTATGGAATGGCTGGTTTGGACCATAACAATAGTGCTCATGCTCTGTGGAGTGGCGGGAACGTTCCTGCCCGTGCTGCCCGGGCTCGGTTTGATCTGGCTGGCGGCGCTTTTTCACAAGCTGATGCTGCCGCAAGTGTTGTCCTGGTGGATCGTGGGCCTGCTGTTTCTGGGTGTGATTGCCGGGTTCTTGGTGGATTGGATGAGCGGATTGTTGGCGGCAAGGTGGCTGGGTTCCACGCGTTACGGATTGATCGGCGCGTTTTTGGGCGGTCTGATAGGCTTGTTTTTCGGCCTGCCGGGATTACTGGTTGGGCCGTTGATTGGCGCCCTGCTCGGAGAGCTGATCTTTTCCAGACGCGGGCTCAAGGCTTCCACAAAGGTTGCCGCGGGGGTGGGGATCGGGATTGTTGCCGCCAGCCTGATCCGGCTCGGGATTGCGGTTTTAATGGTGCTGGCGTTTGTGCTGAATGTGCTGCTGAGATAAATAAATTCAATTGAACCACGAAGACACCAAGGCACGAAGAGACACATTTTTAGAA
>JAQTNW010000026.1 GCA_028713655.1 Candidatus Methylacidiphilales bacterium
GCAAACCGCTCGACTTTTGCCAAACGCTGAAATATCGAATCCTCAGAATTCTGCGCATGCGTGGAAATGACAGTAAGAACGAAAAAAGTAATAATCAGGCTCAGTTTCATTTTTCTAAATCGAACGTTACGCATCAGGCATGACCTGCGACGGCGCGGCTCCTGCCGGAGCGTAGCGACAAGCAGGAGGCGTGACGAAGTAGGTCATTGGCTGGATGCGCTGGTTAGACGGTTTGTTCTACTGAGCGTAAATCCGGTTCCGCAAAAGTCGAGAAATCTCCCTCTCGATCTTGATCCTAATCCAGAGTTTTTCCACCCTGCCGCGTTGACCAAGTCCTTTTGAAATTTCACCATCAACTCGGCCCGTATTTTTTGTCTTTCCGCAAGATGTTGCTCAACCGACAGACTTTTGCAGCCGGGGGCGATAATCGAAACATCTGATTTCATTTTGTGTCCGTCTAACGCTAAGCTCACCCACGGCTCTCTGGAAGCGGCGGCTGGCAGCAAAACGGTGCAAGGCGAAGGCGCGGAGGCTGCGGAAGCAGCGTCCGTGACTGAGCCGGTGGAGTTGTGACCGCGCTTTTAAACGACCCGCGCGGAGAGCCGTTGGTGTGCAGCGCCTGGTTCGGTGTTTTCATGTGATTGTGATTCCATCCGATTCACCCACTAAATTGAAGCTTCCATCCGGTGATTGCATTTCTATCTGGGGTCGCTTCTCGTCTCTTTCAAGGACGGCGATCTCCTGCCCATTAATTGGGCCAATACCGATTGCTTTTCCGTCAGTTGGGTATGCCAGTGTGGTATCGCGAGCGATGCGCTCCCAAGTGTGGGTTTCATATACGCCGCGACCTGAGTGCGAAATGGCGAGTAAATAGTTCCCTGAGGCATCAAATCCCATGGCGACTAAACCACCGATTAATAAATGCTTGCGTGGATTCATGTTTATTTCACCGAACGTTACGCATCAGGCATGACCTGCGACGGCGCGGCTCCTGCCGGAGCGTAGCGACAAGCAGGAGGCGTGACGAAGTAGGTCATTGGCTGGATGCGCTGGTTAGACGGTTTGTTCTACTGAGCGTAAATCCGGTTCCGCAAAAGTCGAGAAATCTCCCTCTCGATCTTGATCCTAATCCAGAGTTTTTCCACCCTGCCGCGTTGACCAAGTCCTTTTGAAATTTCACCATCAACTCGGCCCGTATTTTTTGTCTTTCCGCAAGATGTTGCTCAACCGACAGACTTTTGCAGCCGGGGGCGATAATCGAAACATCTGATTTCATTTTATGTCCGTCTAACAGTATTATTCAACCACCGGTGTTTGTATCTGGTTAAAGGCCACCGGTGCTATATCACAGATCAATACCACCCAAAATCGGGAGATTCGTCTTTGGTGCTTCATTTGTGGGATTTTTGCACTCCGATAGCTTCCGATCAAGAAAATCCACGGCGTCCTGCAGCATTTTCACATAAACACATTTATTCCTTCTGAATGTTTAACAGGTGACAATTTTGAAAAAATCCGGAGACATCACCACGATGATCTATACCCACGTCCTCAACCGCCCGGGGATCGCCGTCGTGTCGCCGTTGGACGAGTGAGGGAAAGGGATTTAACGCAAAGCCGCAATGCGCCAGCGGCGCACGCAAAGAAATAAAATTTATTGTTTTTGACGGGCAAACAAAACCCGCCTTCATTTCCCCCGCACAACGGAATATTCCGACGTATCGCCGCGCTCAAGATCCAAAGCGGTGTCGCGCTGCACTTGCCACCGCACTCTACATTTAAACATTTCAGATCAGCCGCGCTTGCGGCGCTTGAGATTCAACTGGGCCACCGATTTCCGGATCGTGGCCATGAGAACGGCAGCCTGGTCAGGTTCGTGCTTCGCCGCCGCCAAGGCCTGCTCGGCACGCTGCAGAGCTTCCTCAACCTTGCCTTCGTCGATCTGCGCTTCCGTCACCGCAAGGTCCGTGAGCAGCGTGACCGTTGTTCCCGTTACCTCCACAAAGCCATCCCCCACCACCAGAAGATCCACATGGCCCCCCTTGTTCACCTTTAACTCACCGGGCTTGACCATGGTCAGCAGCGGGGTGTGGCCGGGTAATATACCCAATTCTCCCTCGACACCGGGAATCACCACTCCGTCCACGTCATCAGAGTACGCCCTCTTCTCCGGGGTCACGATTTCCAGATGCAGTTTTGCCATGTTCAGAATTCCGATTGCCGTCTCATCAACACATCAGGTTTTTGCCTTCGAGACGGTGTCAATGCCGCCCTTCATATAGAAGTTGGCTTCAGGCACTTCGTCATGCTTGCCATCCAGGATTTCCTTGAAACCGCGGATCGTGTCGGCGATCGTCACATATTGGCCGGAGAATCCGGTGAATATTTCGGCCACATGGAACGGCTGGCTGAGAAAGCGCTGGATCTTGCGCGCCCGATACACCGTCAGCTTGTCCTCGGGCGAAAGTTCATCCATGCCCAGAATCGCAATAATGTCCTGAAGTTCCTTGTATTTCTGAAGCACGCGCTGCACGCCGCGGGCGACCGCATAATGCTCCTCTCCAACCACTTCAGGCGAAAGCGCCTTCGATGTCGAGGCCAGCGGGTCCACGGCGGGGTAAATGCCGAGCTCGGCAATCGAACGCTCCAGCACGATGGTAGAGTCCAGGTGCGCGAACGTGTTCGCCGGGGCCGGGTCCGTCAAGTCGTCCGCAGGCACATAAACCGCCTGGAACGACGTGATGGAACCCCGCTTGGTCGAGGTGATGCGTTCCTGCAGATCGCCCATTTCCGTTGCAAGAGTGGGTTGATAGCCCACCGCGCTCGGGGAACGCCCCAACAGGGCTGAGACTTCCGAGCCCGCCTGCGAGAAGCGGAAAATGTTGTCGATGAACAGCAGCACGTCCTGGTTTTTTTCATCGCGGAAATATTCCGCCATGGCCAGGCCCGTCAACGCCACACGCATACGGGCTCCGGGGGGTTCGTTCATCTGGCCATAAACCAGCGCCACCTTGGACTCCTCGATCTTGTCCAGGTTGATGACGCCGGATTCGGACATTTCATTGTAAAGATCATTACCTTCGCGCGTACGCTCGCCCACGCCCGCAAAAACCGAATAGCCGCCGTGCGCCTTGGCAATGTTGTTGATCAACTCCATGATGACAACAGTCTTGCCGACGCCGGCCCCGCCGAACGCGCCAACCTTGCCGCCTTTGGTGAAGGGACAGATCAAATCGATGACCTTGATGCCGGTCTCAAGGACCTGGGCTCTGGTGTCCTGCTCGGTCAGCAACGGAGCGGGACGATGAATGGGATAGGTTTTTTCATATTTGACGGGCCCGCGCTCATCCACCGGTTCGCCGAGAACATTGAAAACACGGCCAAGCACGCCTTCGCCCACCGGGACACAAATGGGCCCGCCGGTGTCCTCCGCTTCCATGCCGCGCTTCAGACCGTCGGTCGAAGACATGGCCACGGCGCGCACCCATCCTTCACCAAGATGCTGCTGCACCTCAAATACCACCGTGACTTCCTTGCCTTCGCGCGGAAAAGTCGCTTTTACAGCCGAATAGAGTGCCGGCACCTGCTTCTCGAATTCGATGTCAACCACCGGTCCGATTATTTGTACAATTTTACCTATATTGCTCATATCATCTCCGATTCATTTAAATCTTCCATCACATCCAGCCGTTTAGCGTCTTGCCAGGCTATTCCGCCGCCATCTGGGCGGAGGAAATCTCAAGGATCTCGTTTGTAATCGCAGCCTGGCGCGCCTTGTTGTATTCCAAAGTCAACTCCTTGACCAGTTGGCTGGCATTGTCCGTTGCGGTTTTCATCGCCACCATGCGCGCGCTGTGTTCCGACGCGCGGGCTTCCAACAGCATATGGTACACCTGAAAATGCACGTACGCCGGAAGCAGTTCCGACAATAATGTTTCCACATCCGGCTCGTACAAATGTTCCACCGGATTGGCCTCCTGTTGGGCGTGGGATTTGCCTGCGAGCAGGCCGGGGTCCGTGTTCGCCAGGTCCTGAATCGGCAGAACCTGGAGCTTCTGGGATTTTTGCACCAGCGTATTGATAAATTTTGGATATAAAACCGACAGGGAATCGACCTCCCGGGCAAGGAACTTGTCTATCAAAAATTTGGAGACCTGCTTGACCTCGCCGAAACCCGCCTTCTCAGCGATCTCAAAATCAGCCAGCAAGTTGCGTCCGCTCCGTGCCAAAAACTGCTTTCCCTTGCGCCCAACACTGACAAAGACCGTTTCGCGGGGAAGGCCCGCCGCTTCGCGCAACAGATTGGTGTTCAGCCCGCCGCACAAACCCTTGTCGGTCGTGATCAACAGAGCACAGGGCGTTTTTTGCGGACGGCTGTTCCAGAGCGGATGCTCAAGCCTGCCCGCCCTGCGGCTGAGCGAACGGAGCATTTTGTCCATCTGTTCGGCGTAAGGACGCCCGGCCAAAGCCTGGTCCTGGGCACGGCGCATCTTGGACGCCGCCACCATCTGCATGGCTTTGGTGATCTGGGCCGTGTTCTTGACGGATTTGATCCTCCGCCGTATGTCCCGCAATGCTGCCATAATAATATCGCCAACTTAAAAACCTGAAATTTTCAACGATCCCGCCCGCCGCTTATTGGGGGTTCGTCGCGTGGAATTCGACGAGCGCGTTTCGAATCTCGTCGATAAGCCCGTCATCAAGCGCCTTCTTGGCCGCAATCTGTTTCAGCATCGCTTCCTTGCGGGTGACGAGATATTCCGTCATTTTTTCCTGCACGGCCTTGATCTTGTCCACCGGAACGCCGTCGAAATAGCCGTTCTGCGCCGCCCAAAGAATCGCAACCTGAAGCTCGACCGGAATGGGATTGTATTGGCGTTGTTTGAAAATTTCGACAATGCGCGCGCCACGATCCAGCTTTGTCTTGGTTGCCGCATCCAGATCCGAGGCAAACTGGGAAAAGGCGGCCAATTCCCTGAACTGGGCCAGTTCCAGCTTGACCTTGCCCGCCACCTGTTTGATGGCTTTGATCTGTGCCGCGGACCCCACGCGCGAAACGGACAAACCCACATTGATCGCAGGCCTGACACCCTGGTAAAACAAATCGGATTCCAGGTAAATCTGGCCGTCCGTGATGGAGATCACGTTGGTCGGAATATAGGCGGAAACGTCACCCGCCTGGGTTTCAATGATCGGCAGGGCCGTCAGGGAACCGTTGCCGTTCTTTTCGTTGACGCGCGCCGAGCGTTCCAACAACCGGGAATGCAAATAGAAAACGTCGCCCGGATAAGCTTCACGCCCCGAGGGACGCTTGAGGATCAGCGAAATCTGCCGGTAGGCCACGGCGTGTTTGGAGAGATCGTCATAAATGATGAGCGCATCCATGCCGTTTTGCATGAACCATTCCCCGATGGCTGCCCCGGCGAACGGCGCCAGGTATTGCGCTGTCGCCGAATCCGACGCCGTCGCGGCGACCACAATGGTGTAAGGCAACGCTCCGCTTGCCTCCAGAGTGCCGATGACCCGCGCCAGGTTTGCGCGTTTCTGGCCAATCGCCACATAGATCGAATACAACGGGCGGTATTCCTTATTGCCCGTCTGCTCGGCTTCACGGTTCAACTTGGCCTGGCTGATGATGGTATCAACCGCCACGGTGGTTTTGCCGGTCGCGCGGTCCCCGATGATCAATTCGCGCTGGCCGCGGCCGATGGGAATCATCGCATCAATCGCCATGATCCCGGTTTGCACGGGCTGGCTCACCGGTTTGCGCTGGATGATGCCGGGCGCGAGTTTTTCGAGCGGATTGAAGCTTTCGGCTTTGACAGGTCCCTTGCCGTCCAACGGAGAACCGAGCGCATCAACCACGCGTCCCAGCAAGGCCTTGCCCACGGGGACCTGCAACAGCTTTCCGGTGGTCTTGACTTCGTCCCCTTCCTTGATGCCCAGATAGTCGCCCAGTATAATGGCGCCGACCTGCGTATCTTCCAGGTTCAATGACAGGCCCATCGCGCCGCCTGGAAACTCTATCATTTCATGATAAGCCACTCCGGCAAGGCCCTCGATCTTAACAACGCCGTCCATGATCTCGCGGACCGTGCCCACGCTGGTTTTGGAGACGTCCGTTTTCAGGCCTTTGATCTGCGATTCAATATCCGCCAATAAGGTGCTCATAATTTTTAATTATCAAAAACTCCGCTGCAGGGCATCCAAACGGCCCTGTACACTGCCATCCCACAAATCACTTCCCACTTGAATCCGAAGTCCTCCCAAAAGGGCCGGGTTCGAAACCACTTCAATTTTCAAATCATCGCCAAACCTGGCCAGCAGACGGTTGCGCAATTCCGCTTCCTCGGCCTCCAGCGGCACGGCGCTTTCCACCAAAGCCGTGCGGCGCCGCTCATCAAGTTCCACCAGCTTGTAAATGCCGAGCAGAATGGCCCTATGGTTGCGCGGGCGCAGGGCAGCGATCTGCTTCACCACTTCGCGCATCCGGTTTTCATCCAGCCGGCCTCCGGCATGGCAAAAGGCAAACCATTTTCTCGCTGCGGCACGGGCTTCTCGGTTGATTTTCATGGAGGCAACAGGTCAATGGACCGCCAACCCGCTGATGGTTTCTTTTTGAAGGCGCACTTGGTCTTCGGCCGTCAGGATTTTTCCGGTGACCTGCGAGGTCGTCGCCACCACCAGCCGCCCGAGTTCCTGTTTCAATTCGCCCATCATGCGTTCGCGATCCAGCGCGGCGGCTTCCTCAGCCTTGCGAATCAGGGTTTCCGCCTGCTGCACCGCTTCCTGGACTTTTTTTGCGCCGATCAAGTCCGCGCTCTTCTTGGCCTCTTCAATCAGGCGGTTGCCCTCGGCGCCGGCTTGGGCCATCAATTCAACGCGTTTTTTTTCCGCAGCTTCCAGTTCCTGGCGGATCCGTTCCGCGTTGGCCACGCCTTCGGCGATCAGCCGCTTGCGCTCCTCCAAGACATTCAGGATCGGCCCGAAGGCGTATTTTTTAAGGATAATAAACAGCACCAGCCAGATGGCCAACTGTCCGAAGAAACGGCCCAGATCAATGCCGAAATTATTGAGGATTTCCATACCCGTTTGGTCCTAAGCGGCGCCGTTCCACCCGTCAATGCATCAACTGGGGCAGGAAGAGGGTGTAAAACGCAATGGCTTCGGCCAGCGCGATACAAAGGATCGCCATGACCAAAATGACGCCGATGGCGCCCGGATTCCGCCCAACGGCTTCCACTGCTTTGGCGCCAATGATCCCAATGCCGATGGCCGCGCCGAGGAGGGCCATGGCGAGGGTAATATTACCTGTGACTTCTGCTAGCAACATCATAGTAAGTAATTCTTTCTTGTTGGTTTTTCTTTTTCTCGACCGGGCCTGCCGCGCGGAAGCGGCGCGACCCGCTCAAATTCAATGAGCCCCGCCGGGCTCCCTGTCCGGTATGGCCAACCGGGTATAAACGGCGCAAAGCACCACAAACACCAAGGCCTGCACCAAGCCAACCATTAATTCCAGACAGTAAAATGGAAAAGTGAAAACAACCGACCACACCGGCCCGGCAATCGCACTCATGGCATGCAGAATGTTCTCACCGGCAAAAATATTGGCGAACAACCGCACGGCCAGCGTAATCGGACGCAGGGCAATCGACAACAGCTCCAGCATCCCGACAAAAAGAAAAATCACGCCCACCACGATTTTGACCACCAGGGGAAACTGCACGTCGGGCACGAATATGTGCTTGAGAAAATTGACAATGCCCTCCTCCGTGAACACCCAATAAATCCAAATAACCATGAACAACAGGGCCAGACCGGCGGTGACGTTCAAATCGGTGCTGGAAGGGCGCAACAACGGCTCAGTCACTTCAAAAACACCGTTTTGAACCTCGCCAAAACCGATGGTGCTGACTCCCGGCAGCAGGCCAATCCAGTTGCCAACCAGGATGAAAATAAAAAACGAACCCAAAAGGGGAAATACCTTGGGCGTCATGCGCTTGCCCACCACCGTCTCCACCAGATTGTAAAGCTGCTCCACCACCCACTCGCAAAAATTTTGCAGGGAGCCGGGCACCAATTCGATTTTGCGCAACCCCAGTTGAACCAACGCGACCAGAACGGCCACCACCAAAATAGTGAATAGAGTAACGTTGGTAAACCAATTTACTCCGCCGAAACTTTGGGCTTGGGGGCTGACTGATGCAAAAAAAATCATAACAAGGGAAGAAAAATAATCCTCGAACAGATAAATAAGGCAAGCAAAAGTTCGCCTAATTTAAGTATTCCGTGTAGTAATTTATTTAATCACAACGTGTTGTGTGACAAGCCTTGAGCTTATGATGTATTAGAATAGCTTGAATCAGTATTAGATCCCCGTAAGCTTTCGCGTGATTCTAAATCCGCCTCAATCCGCGCTTATCCCTCAATCCCTGTCGGGTTCGAAATTCCGATCTGCGGTTAAATCTTCCTTTCCAAGCCATGACACAGGCATACTCAGTGCTCGTTAATGACCTCCAAATCCACTTCTATTTTTAGGCAACACCGCGTAGAAAGCCTCTCTTGAAGCTGAATCTGCCCATTACTCAAATCCGTTGGATCTGCCTGGGCCTGGGCCTGATCCTGAGCGTCGCCGCCTGGGTCGCCCATCTGGAAGGTTTTTCCCTGCCTCTTGAACGCCGGGTCCTGGCGCAATTGCAGCGCTTGAAATCCAGCCCCGTGGAACCTCCCGTCATGCTGGTCACCATTCAGGATGCGGGACAACGCGGCTGGCCCTGGTCCAGCCTCGACTACGCGGTGCTGATGAATGCGCTGGGACCGTTCCATCCCGAGGTTGTGGCGCTGTCCATCCCCCTGCTGGAAGGCGATCCGGTTTACCGGGTTTACGACATTCAACTGGGCAAGCAGATTGAAAAATTAAACAAGGTGGTGCTGTCCTGTTCCGGGGCGGAACCCAACCCCTTTTCAGACACAACCTTTTCCTCGGCCCTGCTCAAGGGCGTCCCGCCTCCGGACTTGTTTTCATTCAATGGGGCCGGCCTTCCCATACCTGAGATTCTCCGGCAGGCCCCCGTGGGCTTGAACATCCTCCCCGTTGACGGAAACGGTCTGACAAAAAAAATCCCCCTGTTGGCGCTGTACCATAACAATCTCACCGCCACCTTTCTTCTGCAGGTTTACGCGGAGTACCTGAAAACAGACTGGCGGCGCTCCGAATATTCGGATTCCGAGATCATTCTGCGGAATTCAAAAGGCAGGGAACTGGCCCGCATCCCGGTGGACAAGGAGGGCTGCCTCATGCTTCACTATCATCCCGATACGATCCATAAATCCGCGGTTGAATTTTACCAGGCCGTGGTCGCCTCGGAACAGGTGCGCAACGGATTAAACCCCATCATGAACATCAGCCAGGCCGGACAAAAAATCGTTTTGGTTGGCGCTGAAGTGCCCGGGACCTACAGCCCGGTTCATACGCCGGTGGGAAAAACAGCGCCGGTACGCGTGCAATATCAGGCCTTGGAAAATCTTTTCAACCGCGACTTCACGCGCCCGTTGGCGCCTCCTGCTGTTTTGGGGATTTTGTTGCTGATCGGCATCTTCGCCTCTCAGGCGGCCCTGTTGCGCCACCTGCCGCTCAGCCTGTCGCTGCTTTCCCTGGCCGTTACCCTGACCGCCTGCGGCAGTGCCTTGCTCTACGAGCATGCCTCGCTCTGGGTACCGGCGGGCCTCATTATCCTCACAGCCTCCTTCACCTGGATTTTTTGCCGGGCCCTGTTTTTTTGCCTCTACGACCCCAACCCCCAGCAGGAGCTGGATTTAAGATTCTAACCCGGATATGAAGTTTTATTCTTTGATTCTCATTTACGCCCTGTCGATGACGTCCGCCAATATTTTTCTGAAATTTGCCAGCCAGGCGCAAGGCCTGCGCTGGTGGATTTTTTTCGCCCTTGCCAACGCCACCGGCTTTGCCTCCGTGATTGCGCTTCCCTTCGCACTCAAACTGTCCAATCCCAATCTGGTGTACGCCCTCGCCATCGGCGGGGGGTTCACCTTCCTCCAACTCGCCTCCTGCCTGCTCTTCCGCGAACCGCTTTCGTCCTGGCAATGGGGCGGCATCGCGCTCATCACGCTCGGGATTGTACTTTTGCAGATCCGCAGCTAACGCGGGGGAAATGTAGAATGCAGAATGAGGAATTTAGAAAATGGAAATTTAGGACTTAAAACTTTTTAAAGACAGGGGATTTGTTCTACAATCAAAATGTTAGTTACATGCAAAACCTGACTACCAAGAGCATTCCATTTCTACTGCGCTTTGGCATGGCCTGGGCTATCGGTGCCGTCATTTATTTTTTTGCCGTTGCAGTTACAGTCTATGACGGCATTCCTTCCCTCATTCTTCAGCCCTTTTGCGCTGCAGGCTTTAGTTTTGTTTGCGTTGCCTTTTGCGCTGTGGTTGGCCTGCCACTTCGGCTCCCGTTACTTCGCCAAGTCTGGCACGGCAACATGATTCTCGCTGCATTGCTTTGCTTGCGTATTCGGCCTCAGCAAGCCAGATGACCTTACACACTGATCCACAGACAAAAGAACGGTTCCAGAGCTTGGGCGACACTTCGATTTACGGGTACCTCACGCTTCTTTTTTCTATTACTAACTGGCCATCAGTATTTCCACGCTTCAATAATAAGAATGAAAAGGCCTAACTATGCTATGCTCGGGATTGGTTCCAGCTTGTCCCACAAGCAAGGCGCAACGATCCGTAGTGTACCGCGGACGTCCCGGCTGCGGGTTCAAGCAGCGTCACGCCCCGCATTCTGGCATCGGGACGATGCCTTAACTCGCAGGCGAGGACGCCCGCGCTACAAGCACCTGCCTTCAGACTGGATTGGCTGAAAACGAGAACTTGACCTCTTTCCGGATTGAGCAACACTTTTTACATGGTCAAAGCCGTTGAAAAATTGACTAAAGATGCTCTCTCCCTTCCTCCCCGTTCCCGAGCCCGATTGGCTTCCCGAATCCTTGATAGCTTGGAAGGACCCAAGGCAACTTCTCTGCGTAATTTATGGGCTCAAGAAGCAGAGAATCGAATCAACGCTTACGATGCCGGCCATATTCCCTCGATTCCCGGCGAACTGGTATTTAAACGCCTGCGGCTGAAAAATAAGATATGATTTTCTTCTTCCTGCCTCTTTGGAGTTGCAGGAAGCGGTTGACTATTACAACCAACGTCAAGAGGGCCTGGGAAATGAGTTTGCGATCGAAGTTTACCAGTCCCAATATCCGTGTACATCTGTGTTCATCCGTGGTTCAATCAGTTCTCAGCAGTGTTCTGAATTCCGCATTTCCCTCTGCGCCTTTGCGTCTCTGCGTGAGAAAATGTGTTAGCGCCTTTACGGCAGGTCCGTCGCGCCCATCAGATAGCGGTCGCATTCACGGGCGGCTTCCCGGCCTTCATTGATCGCCCAAACGACAAGGCTCTGGCCCCGGCGACAGTCGCCCGCGGCGAATACATTCGAAATGCTGGTCTGATATTTTCCATACTCCGCCTGGATGTTGCTGCGCGGATCCCGCGCAACGCCGAGCGACTCCAGCAACGGCTGCTCCGGCCCAAGGAAACCCATGGCCAGCAAAACCAACTGCGCGGGCAGCACTTTCTCCGTCCCTGGAACATTCTTCGGAACAAACTGGCCCTTCTCGTTCTTCTCCCAGCTCACCTGCACCGTGTGGACGGCCTTGACGCCGCCCTTGCCGTCGTCCTCAAATTTCACCGCCGTTGTCAGGTAAATCCGCGGATCGTCGCCGAATTTCGCAGCCGCTTCCTCCTGGCCATAATCCGCCTTGAACACCTTCGGCCATTCGGGCCATGGATTGTTCGCCGCCCGTTCCATCGGAGGCTTCGCCAGAATCTCAAGCTGCACCACGCTCTTGCAACCGTGCCGCATCGACGTGCCCACGCAGTCGGTACCCGTGTCACCGCCGCCGATGATCACCACATCCTTGCCTTTGGCGCTGATAATGTCGCCGCTCTTGTCGAGCACGGCCCTGGTGTTCGCCGTGAGAAATTCCATTGCGAAATGAATGCCGCTGAGCTTGCGGCCTTCAATCGGCAGATCGCGCGGGAACGTCGCGCCGGTGCAAAGCACAACCGCATCGACCTCTTTCAACAATTTTTTCGCTTCAAGGTTTTTCCCCACTTCGGTGCCACACACAAACTTTACGCCCTCGGCTTCCATCTGGCGGATGCGGCGGAGCACGACCTTTTCCTTGTCGAGTTTCATGTTCGGAATGCCATACATCAGCAAGCCGCCTGGCCTGTCAGCCCGCTCATAAACCGTGACCGTGTGGCCCGCGCGATTGAGTTGCGCCGCGGCGCTCAGACCGGCCGGACCGGAGCCGATGACCGCAATTTTTTTGCCCGTGCGGACTTTCGGAGCCTGGGAAACCACCCAGCCTTCCGCCCAACCCTTGTCGATGATCGCGCATTCAATATTCTTGATCGTCACCGGCGGGTCGATGATTCCCAGCGTGCAGGAACCCTCGCAGGGCGCGGGGCAAACCCGGCCTGTGAATTCGGGAAAGTTATTCGTCTTATGCAGGCGTTCAAGCGCTTCGCGCCAGAGCCCGCGATACACCAGATCGTTCCATTCGGGAATCAGATTATTGACCGGGCAGCCGCTGGCCATGCCGCTGATCAAGGTGCCGGTGTGGCAAAACGGAATGCCGCAATCCATGCAGCGCGCTCCCTGGTTGCGGAGTTTGTCCTCCGGCATGTGCAGGTGAAATTCATTCCAGTCCTTGGTACGCTCCAAAGGTCCGCGGTCCGCCGGAACTTCGCGCAGGTATTCGATAAAGCCTGTAGGTTTGCCCATAATCTTAAAATTTAATTTCGGAGTTATCCGCAGATTGCTCAGATTCCCGCAGATTTAAAACAAAAACCGTGTCCAAGCTGACGATGAACTTCCATCGCTGCGCCAATAATCTGGTAAGTTTGTTGATCTTCCTGCATTGCACTCAATCGGTGTAAATCAGCGTAATCTGCGGATAAAGTCAACCTCCGCCGATGCGTGCCACGTCCTTCGAGTTTTCTTCAAATGCCGCGGCCAGCGCATCGTCGCCGCTCAACCCCGACTGTTGCGCCTTCTTCAACGCCTGCAACACGCGCTTGTAATCCTTGGGCATCACCTTCACAAATTTTGGCAGTTTCTCCTCCCAGAGCGCGAGCACCTTGAATGCAAGCTTGCTTCCGGTGATGTCAGCATGCCGTTTGATCCTCTGGCGCAACTCTTCGATTTCCCCGGCTTCAACAACTTTTTCCAGTCCGATCATCGCGGTATTGCAGTGTCCGGCAAAATCGCCGGCTTCATCCAGCACATAGGCCACACCGCCGCTCATGCCGGCGGCAAAATTGCGTCCAGTGGCGCCCAGCACCACTACCGTTCCGCCGGTCATGTACTCGCAGGCATGGTCACCGACGCCCTCGACAACCGCATGCACGCCTGAGTTGCGGACGCAGAACCGTTCGCCGGCCATGCCGCGGATGTAAGCCTCTCCCGCGGTGGCGCCGTAAAACGCGACGTTGCCGGTGATGATGTTTTCCTCCGGCAAAAAGGTCGAACCTTCCGGCGGATAAACAATAATTTTACCCCCGCTGAGGCCTTTGCCGAGGTAGTCGTTGGCATCGCCTTCCAGTTTCAACGTGACGCCCTTGGGCACAAATGCGCCGAAGCTTTGTCCCGCCGACCCCTTGAAATGAAGCTGCACGGTGTCTTCCGGCAATCCGGCGGCCCCGTGGCTGCGCGTGATTTCATTGCCCAGGATCGTACCCACCACGCGGTTCACGTTATGAATGGGCAGCTCGCCCTTCACCTTCTCGCCCCGTTCGATGGCCGGCTTGCAAAGGTCCAGCAACTGCGTAATATCCAGCGACTTGTCAAGTCCGTGGTCCTGCGGAACCTGGCAGTAACGCCCCACCTCGGGCCCGACTTCCGGCTGGTACAAAATTTTTGAAAAGTCGAGGCCCTGCGCCTTCAGGTGGCCGACGGCCTTTCCAGCTTCAAGCCGGTCGGTGCGCCCGATCATTTCATTGATCGTCCGGAAACCGAGTTGCGCCATGATCTCGCGCAGTTCAGCGGCGACGAAGCGCATGAAGTTGACCGTGTATTCCGCGTCGCCCGTGAAGTTTTTGCGCAACTGCGGATCCTGCGTGGCCACGCCCACCGGGCAGGTGTTCAAATGGCAGACACGCATCATGATGCAACCCAGCGTCACCAGCGGCGCGGTGGCAAAACCAAATTCCTCGGCGCCGAGCAGCGCGGCAACCGCCACGTCGCGCCCGGTCTTCAACTGGCCGTCCGTTTCAACCACGATGCGGTTGCGCAGGTTGTTAAGCACGAGCGTCTGGTGCGTCTCGGCCAGACCGAGCTCCCATGGAAGGCCCGCATGCTTGATGCTCGAAAGCGGCGATGCCCCGGTGCCGCCGTCAAAGCCGCTGATCAACACCACATCGGCGTGCGCTTTCGACACACCGGCGGCGATGGTGCCGACACCGACCTCCGACACAAGCTTCACGCTGATGCGAGCGCGACGATTGGCGTTCTTCAAGTCATGGATCAACTCCGCAAGGTCTTCGATGGAATATATATCATGGTGCGGTGGCGGCGAAATAAGTCCGACGCCCGGCGTGGTGTGCCGGGTCTTGGCAATCGGGGGATACACCTTGCGGCCGGGCAGTTCGCCGCCCTCGCCGGGCTTGGCGCCCTGGGCCATCTTGATCTGGATTTCCTGAGCCTTGGAAAGATACAGGCTGGTCACTCCGAAACGCCCGGAAGCGACCTGCTTGATCGCTGAGTTTTTCGAATCGCCTTTTTCATTCGTCCAAGTGTAGCGCTCGGGGTCCTCCCCGCCTTCGCCGGTATTGGATTTACCGCCGAGCCGGTTCATGGCAATCGCAAGGGTTTCGTGCGTTTCCTTGGAAATCGAACCATAACTCATGGCCCCGGTCTTGAATCGCTTTACGATCGTTTCAACCGATTCCACCTCGCTGAGCGGGACCGAATCGCCCTTCTTGAACTCCAGTAATCCGCGCAACGTGAAATGCTGCCGGTCCTGCTCGTTCACCAGCTTGGCGTATTCCTTGTACGTTTCGTAGCTGCCGGTACGAACAGCCTTTTGCAGCTTGTGAATCGTCTCCGGGCTGAAAAGATGGGCCTCCCCTTCCTTGCGCCATTGATATTCACCGCCGACATCGAGCGTGTTCCCGTTCACCTGTCGTGCGGGGAAGGCGTGGGAATGGCGCCGCAACAAATCCGCCGCGATGGCGTTGAGATCGGCGCCTTCGATGCGCGACGGCGTGCGGGTGAAATATTTATCTACCACCGTATGGTTAAGGCCGACCGCCTCAAAAATCTGCGCGCCGCGGTAACTCTGCACGGTGGAAATGCCCATCTTGGCCATGGTCTTCACCACGCCCTTGATCGCCCCCTTGATGTAGTTCTTAACCGCCGTCTTGTGGTCCAGGCCCGGCAGCAGGCCCTGGCGGATCATGTCGTCCAGGGTCTCAAACGCGAGATACGGGTTGATCGCGCCCACGCCGTAACCGATCAGCACCGAAAAGTGATGCACCTCGCGCGGTTCGCCCGATTCCAGAACCAGGCCGACCCGGGTCCGGGTGCCCTGGCGGATCAGGTGATGATGCAGGCCGGACACGGCGAGCAACGCGGGGACAGCCACACGGTCCTTGTCCACGCCACGGTCGGACAGCACCAGCAGATTGATTCCTTTTTCAATCGCCGCATCCGCTTCCGCGAAAATGCGGTCCAGCGCCTTTTCCAGGCCCCGCGCTCCCTCCGATGCGGGAAAGACCATGGACAACGTCGCCGACTTGAATCCGGGGCGGTCCACATGCCGCAACTGTTCCAATTGCTCATTGGTCAGAATCGCATGCTCCAGCTTGATCATCCGGCAGCTTTCCGGCGTGGGCTTGAGCAGGTTGCCGCCCGAACCCAGCAGGGTGTCGGTCGAGGTGACGAGTTCCTCCCGGATCGGATCGATGGGCGGATTGGTCACCTGCGCAAAAAGCTGCTTGAAATAATCATAGAGCAGGGTCGGGCGGTTGGACAAAACCGCCAGCGGCGTGTCAGTCCCCATCGCGCCGACAGGTTGCACGCCCTCGCGGGCCATCGGCCCGATAATCACGCGCAAATCCTCGAACGAATATCCGAAAGCCTGTTGGCGCTGCAGCACCGTCTCATGATCCGACTCATGCACATGCGGCGGCTCGGGCAGGTCCGAAAGCGACACCAGATTTTTGTCGAGCCATTCGCGGTACGGCAGTTCGCGGACGATCTTTTGCTTGATCTCCTCGTCGGCCACAATCCGGCCCAGTTGCATATCCACCAGGAACATCCGCCCCGGTTGGAGGCGGCCCTTGCTCAAAATACGTTCCGGTTCAATCGGGAGCACACCGGCCTCGGAGGCCATGATAACCAAATCGTCTTTTGTGACATAATACCGCGACGGGCGCAGTCCGTTGCGGTCCAGCACCGCGCCGATGCAGGCGCCATCGGTAAAAGCAATGGAAGCGGGGCCGTCCCAAGGCTCCATCAGGCTGGAGTGATATTCGTAAAACGCCCGCTTGTCGTCCGGCATGCTCTCGTGATTTTCCCACGGCTCGGGAATCATCATCATCATCGCATGAGGCAGGGAACGGCCCGCCATGACGAGCAGCTCCAGGCAGTTGTCAAACATCGCGGAGTCGGACCCGCCCTCGCTGATGATCGGAAGGATCTTTTTGATGTCGTCGCCAAACAATTCGCTCTGAAAAAGGGACTGCCGCGCGTGCATCGAGTTGATGTTGCCGCGCAGGGTGTTGATTTCGCCGTTGTGGGCGAGATAACGGTAGGGATGCGAGCGGTCCCAACTGGGGAACGTGTTGGTCGAAAACCGCGAATGCACCAGCGCGAGCGCCGTCTCCATGTCCGGATCCTGCAGGTCGGGATAATACAGATCCACCTGCGCGGGCATGAGCATGCCCTTGTAAATAAGGGTCCGGCACGAGAGGCTCGCGATGTACCAGGCCGGATCGGTTCCGTTGGTCCGGATTTCGCTGGCGGCGCGCTTGCGGATGACATAGAGCTTGCGCTCAAACGCCTGGTCGTCGGCGCAGTTCTTGCCGCGCCCGATGAACACCTGGCGCATAGCCGGCTCGCCCGCCCTGGCTGTCTCACCCAGAGAAGTGTTAGATGTCGGAATCTCACGCCAACCGAGCGCCGTCTGGCCTTCCTCGGTTATGATTTTTTCAAAAATCCCGCGGGTTGCTTTTTGCACGGCCGCGTCTTTCGACGTGAAAACCATCCCCACGCCATATTGTCCGGCTGCAGGAAGCGAAATGCCCAGCGGCTTGGCAACCTTGCGAAGAAAGGAGTCGGGCATCTGCATCAGGATGCCGGCGCCGTCGCCCGTGTTCACCTCACAACCACAGGCTCCGCGGTGGTCGAGATTTACAAGAATGGTCAACGCCTGCCGCACGATCTCGTGCGACTTCTTCCCCTTCATGTTGACAATAAATCCGACCCCGCAGGCGTCATGCTCAAATTGCGGGTCGTACAGGCCTTGTTTGGGCGGTAATCCAGAGTGTTTCATTTCTTCCATTAAATTAGCACAGCGTATTCCAGTGCGAAATTTAGGCATCTGCTTCTGGATTGCGACAAAAATTCACACAAATTTAATAAAAGTCGCTGGACATGAGCTTGGTCAAGCGGAAAGACATATCCCGGTTTGATGGAGCGCGAGCGTCTCGCCCGCTCCGAGAGGGCATCCTGCCTCTCGGTTGTTTTGAAAGATTTTTTTGATTATTATATTATAGAGGCAAGACTGCCGGGCAGGATGCCCAGCAGAGCGGGACGCCCGCGCTCCGGTTTAGACAACCAAAATTCTCTTCCAAACCCTCAAAAATACTTGGACCAGTCCACGCCCTGCATGCTGCCGGTGTTCATGAATTGCTGGTGCATGGCATAGGCCGCGCTGAGCGTGTGCGGCGTATGGCCGCCTTTGAATTGGGCCAGATAGGTGCGCAATTCGGCGCGATAATCCGGATGCACACATTGCTCGATGATCAGTTGCGCCCGCTCGCTCGGTGTCCTGCCCCGCAGGTCCGCCACTCCCTGCTCGGTAATAATCACCTGGACCGAGTGCTCGCTGTGGTCCATGTGGCTGACCACGGGAACCAGGGTGCTGATCTTGCCGCCTTTCGCGGTGGACGGGCAGGTAAAAATCGAGATGTACCCGTTGCGGGTAAAGTCACCGGAACCGCCGATTCCGTTCATGAGGCTCTTGCCCAACACATGCGTTGAGTTGACGTTGCCAAACAAATCCACTTCCAGGGCTGTGTTCACGGTGATAATGCCCAGGCGGCGCACCATTTCCGGATTGTTGGTAATTTCCTGGGGCCGGAGCAGGATGCGCGAGCGGAAAAACTCCAGGTCGGCATAAATCTGATCCAGCACATCCGCGCTGGCGGTGATGGAGGTGCCGGTGGCAAATTTGACCTTGCCCTGCTTCATCAGCGCAATCACGGAATCCTGGATCACTTCCGTGTACATCTCGAAATTCGGAATGTCGGAATTGGCCCCCAAAGCCCCAAGAACCGCATTGGCAATGTTTCCCACCCCGGATTGGATCGGGAGGAATTCCTTCGGAATGCGTCCCGCTCGGATTTCAGCGGCCAGAAACAAGGCCACGTTTTCACCGATTTTGTTCGTCACAGGATCCGACGGGTCAAAGCTGCCGGTCTCGTCAGGCAGATTGGTTTCCACAACACCGACGATTTTCTTCGGATCGACCTTGATGAAAGGCGTTCCGATGCGGTCCGAGGGTTTGAGGATCGGAATCGGCAGACGGTGCGGAGGATTGAGCGGTTCGTAAATGTCGTGGAACCCGCGCAGGTTGGCGGGATGATAGCGGTTCAGCTCTATCAAAATCTTGTCGGTCACCTGGCAAAACGTAGGACTGGCGCCAACTGACGTCGTTGGGACAATTTCGCCACTGGCCGTCACATCACACGCCTCGACTATCGCCCAATTGAACTTCCCGAGAAACCCGTAGCGCACGGCCTGTGGGGCCATGGAAAGATGCATGTCAAAAAAGCGGATGCGGCCCTCGTTGATGCCCTTTCTCAAATCCTTGTTCGACTGGTACGGTGTGCGCCAGGCAATCGCGTCCGCCTGCGCCAAAGCGCCGTCCAGTGAAGGTCCTGTGGACGCGCCCGTCACCACTCCGATCTGAAAAGGCCTGCCCGCCGCATGTTCCGCAGTGGCTTTTACGGCAATCTCCTTCGGAATCGCCTTGGCCGCGCCCGCGGGCGTAAAACCGCTGAATCCAATGGTGTCTCCGTGTTGAACAAGTGATGCGGCTTCCGCGGCCGACATGATTTTATAATTGTGTGTTGTCATTTCTTTATCTCAGTCAATTTCCAAACATAGGGGCCTGAAACAGCCTGAATGCGGCCGTCCGGTTTTCTCAATTGCGGGTTTCCATCCGAATCGATCCCCATAAACTCTCCAAAAAGTTTTTCCCGGTCCACTTCCAATTCCACATTTCTCACTCCGCCCCAGCAGCGGTTGATCTCGCCGCAAAGAGACGAAAAGCCGGCCGTCTCGAATGCCTGAAACAGCCCGCCCAGTTCGTCCAAAATGGAGCGGGTCATCTTTTCGCGATCTGGCGCCTCCGGGATCAGCGAGCTCAAAGCCGCCGCCATGCCCTTCAACTCCGTTGATTCCTGTTCCGGATGGTTGGACAGATTCAACCCGATTCCAATCACCACACGATCCGGAGCCGGGCGTTCCAGCAAGACGCCGGCGATTTTCAAGTCGCCCGCCAGCAAATCATTCGGCCAGCGCAAACGCAGCCCCTGCACTCCCAATCTGCCGCAGACCCGGTATAAAGCCAGCCCCACGACCAGAGGCAGGCAAGCCACCTGCGGGTTGGCGGGATTCACCGGAAAAACCAGGGAGAACCAGAGCCCGCCCTCGCCGGAAACCCAAACACGGTCATGCCTTCCGCGGCCGGAAGTTTGCCGCCGGGCGCGAACCATGGACCAAGGAGGACGTCCTACCGCCAGGGTGTTGGTGGAATCGACTTCGTCAAAATCCTCGATTTCCCATTTAACAGAAGCAGCCATGTTCGTCTCTTTGTCACGATGGCCTTCAGGAAATCCTGACAAGCCCCTGCCCCTCTTCAACCCCGTCGCCGCTGCTCACCAGAATTTCGGCCACCTTGCCGGCTTTCGGCGCGTACACAAAGGTGTTCATCTTCATGGCCTCAAGGGTGATCAATTCCTGCCCCTGCTTCACCTCCTGGCCCACCGTGACCTGGATCGACACCACCTTGCCCGCGAGGGAACTCGGAACCACATCCGGACCTCCCGCTGCTTTGGCCGCAGGAGCGGAAGCCACAGGGGCCGAAACACTGGCCCCCGCCAAAGGCGCGGAAACCACCGGGGCCACAGGTGTCGATCCTGCGTTTAAAATTTCAACGGAAACTTCATAGACTTTTCCTTCAACGGTAATGCGTAATTTTTTCATAATTTAAAATGCAATATGATTTGGATGCTATTTACAGCTTGTTAGCGGACTTTATGGGATTGGAAGATCTGGCGGCGGCCCTCGACGGACCACGCCGGCTGGTTGAAATGCATGTGCGCCATCATTCCCACACTGCGGGTGACAGAATGGATCCGATACGGGCGCCCTCCAAGAACCGCATGAACAGCGGTCGCAATAACCACCAGAATATCCGGGGCGATTTCATCCTTCGCCATTTCAATTGCGGGTACGGCCTGTTTCTGTTCCGGCTGGGGTACGGAATCGACCTGCTTCACGGCGGGATGTTGCGGCAGGTCTGTGCGAGCGGGCCAGGCCAGCCGCATGAGGATCTGCGCCGCAAGCGCCAACACCAATCCAAGCGCCAAACCGCTCCAAAACGAAGCGGCGGATAATTCAGCCAATGTCATGGTGAAAATTATATTCACAATGGGATGTTTCCATGTTTTTTCGGCGGGCGAGCTTCGCGCTTGGTCAGCGAGTTGCGCAAGGCCAGGGCCAGGGTTCGCCGGGTTTGAATGGGGTTGATGACATCCGTAATAAACGCGCGGCTGGCAGCCTCATACGGTGAGGCAAATTTCGCGCGGTAGGCTTCGATCAATTCCTGCCTCTTTTCCGCCGGGTTCGCCGCTGCTTCAATTTCCCTCTTGCAAAGAATATTTACCGCACCATCGGCGCCCATGACCGCGATTTCGGCCGTCGGCCAGGCAAACACCAGGTCCGCGCCCATGTCCTTGCTGCACATGGCAAGGTAAGCGCCGCCATAGGCTTTGCGCAGGATCAATGTGATCTTCGGCACCGTCGCCGCCGCGTAGGCAAACAACATTTTGGCCCCGTGTCGGATAATGCCACCCCGTTCCTGCGCCACGCCCGGCAGAAAGCCCGGGACATCCACGAGCGTCACAATCGGGATGTTGAAAATATTGCAAAAACGGATGAAGCGCGCCGCTTTGTCGGATGCGTCAATGTCCAGCGTACCGGCTTTAACCATCGGCTGGTTTGCGACAATGCCGCACACCACCCCGCCGATGCGCGCGAATGCAATCACGATGTTTTTTGCCCAGTCGGCCTGGATCTCAAGATAATCGCCATTATCGACGATGCGCAGGAGCACCTGCTTCACATCCAGCGGCATCTTGCCGTCGTTCGGAATCAACTGGTTGATTTCCTCGTCGTCCTCGAACAGGAAGGGTTCATCAAGAAAGTGCGGCGGATCCTGCAGATTGTTCGACGGCAGGAAGGACAGCAGCTTTCGTGCAAGCGCAAGCGCGTGTTCCTCGTTCTCGGCCACAAAATGAATGTTGCCGCTGATCGTCGCGTGCGCCGCCGCGCTGCCGATTTCCTCCATCGTGGTCACCTGCCCGGTCGCGGCCTTGATGACATCCGGCCCGCAAATAAACATGGTGGCCTGATCCTTGATCATGATCTGGAAATCCGTCAACGCGGGGGAATAGGCGGCGCCGCCGGCGCAGGGGCCTGAAATGACGGCAATTTGAGGAACCACCCCTGACAATTCGACATTGCGATAAAAAATCTGGCCGTAACCGGACAAGGCTTCGACGCCCTCCTGTATCCGGGCCCCGCCCGAATCATTGAACCCAATGACCGGCATGCCCGATTTCAAGGCATAGTCCATCAAATCACAAATTTTACCGGCATGAACCCGACCCAGCGAACCGCCGCCCACGGTGAAATCCTGGGAATAAATCGCAACCGGACGCCCGTCCACCAAGCCTGTGCCGGAAATTACGCCGTCGCCTGGGAATTTCTTTTTCTCCATCCCAAAGTTTGTGCACTTGTGCTGGGCATGCATCCCAAATTCCTGGAATGTCCCGGCTTCAAACATCGCGTCCAGGCGTTCACGCGCGGCCAACTGCCCTTTTTTATGGCGGGCCTCAATTTTATCAGCGCCGCCCGCAGCCAAAACCTCGGCCCGGCGCGCTTCCAATTCATCCAAATATGATTTTCCAATCGGCATAGGTATATTCCGGTATCAATTCTTGCTGCTGCAAAATTCGGTTAAAACTCCGTGGGTCGATTTCGGATGCAGGAAAGCCACCAGCTTGTTGCCGGCACCTTCTATCGGCTTTTCATGAATCAACCTTGCGCCATTGTCAGCCGCTTGTTTCAACTGCCCCTCGATCCCATCGGTGTGGAAGGCAATATGATGGATGCCCTCCCCGCTCTTTTCCAAAAATTTGGCGATCGGGCTGTCTTCGGCTGTCGGTTCCAGCAGCTCCAGATGGACATCACCGACTTCAAAAAACGCGGTGCGCACCTTTTGAGAGGCCACTTCTTCGCGTTTTTCGCACTTCAAGCCCAGGACCTTTTCATAATAGGGGATGCTTTCATCCAGAGAACGGACAGCAATGCCCAGGTGATCAATTTTACGAATCATAATTTTTCCTTTACTTCGAGCTAAGTGCTTCAGTGTCAACACTTAAATAAATGCAACTTATAGTTGAATAATACTAGATTAGCCGATCTACTGTCAAAACAATTATCGTTCCAACTAATGTTTTTATGCGAATTCCTGAAGAAAATGAGACTCCAAAGCCCTTACAACCAAGCACATCAAGAAACTGGCCCAACATTTCCACGTGGGTCCGGAAATCCTGCTTTAAAAAACGAACGAAGAAACCCCCATCTCAAAGCGCAAACCCGATCTTTTTGCGGGGCGGTTCAGGCGGCGGGAGAAGCAGCGGACGCATCCTGGCAATCACATCACGCAAGGCGGAGTCATGGGTAAGAAGCGTTTTTTCAATCACAGCCAGGCGTTTTTCCAACGTGGTATTGGCAGAGAGTTCTTCCCGAAGGCGGATGAAGGCACGAATAATGTAGGTGCTTATGGCCACGGCACTGGGACTGTTAAGGACGGTTGAGGCCATCAACGCGCCATGTTCCGTGAACGCCCAGGGCAGAGAGCGGCGACCACCTCGCCCGGTTTTTGACATCGCAAATTGCGATGTCAAAGCGTCGGCTTCCTCTTTGGAAAGTTGAAACATAAAGTCGTCGGGGAAACGGTGGCGGTTGCGTTTGACGGCTTCATTGAAGCGGAAAGTCTGAACGCCGTAAAGTTTAGCCAGATCGGAATCCAGGATGACCTTGTGATCCCGGATGGTAAGAATGATTTGATCGAGGTCGCGGGAAACAAGCAGCTTGGACATAAAAGAGGACTCGCCAATTGGGCGCAAACCCTCAGTCGAAGAATAAAGGCGATTGTATCTAGTTAGTCAAGTGTCAAAGGACAGAAAAGGCGGATGACACCAAAATGGAAACGCTTCTGTCACCTGAATGACACAAGGCTGTGTTGCTTTATAAAATCGTTCTGCTTTGCTGAATGTTTCATGCCGGAATATCTGAAAATCCTGTGCAATATCGCTCCGCTCTTCCTGCTCATCGCAATCGGAGCCATGCTGCGGCAACGGCGGGTGCTCAACGCACAAGCCGACCAAACGCTGCTCGATCTTTACGTCCATCTGCTGCTGCCTTGCCTCATACTCGACCACACCATCACCAGCGACGCGCTGAGACAATCCGGCAATTTGTGGTGGAGCCCGCTGCTTGGCTTTCTGATCACCACCGCCTGCCTGATGGCGGCAAGCGTCGCCGCCCGCCTGTGGCGCTTCCCCCATGGGGCGCAGACCAAAACATTCACCTTCGTTGCCGGCATATTCAATTACGGATACATTCCGGTGCCACTGGTCGCGATGCTCTTTGGTGCAAATGCGCTTGCGGTGCTGTTCCTGTTCAACCTCGGCACAGAGGTGGCCTTTTGGACTGTGGGATTCAGCGCGTTCATGGGGCACTCCTTTCTGCGCGACTGGCGCCGGACATTGACAACCCCGGTAAAAGCGGTCCTGCTCGGCATAACAATCAATCTCACCGCGCACCAGCTTGGCATCCATCTGGACAACACCTCGCTCGACACAACATTGTGGGGCTGGCCCGTAAAAGCCGTCCTGGCCACGATCCAGATGATCGGGGTCTGCTCCATTCCTCTGGCCGTGCTTTTGATTGGCGCGACGATGGCCGATTTTTGGGGCGAATTTCAGCGGACGCGCGGAATGGGCGTCATGGGGCTGGCCATCGCGGTCCGCAATGGAATCTGCCCGTTCGGGTTTCTCCTCTTCGCATGGTTGCTGCCAGTCTCGCTCGAACTCAAGGAGGTGCTTGTGGTGCAGGCGGCCATGCCCGCGGGCATCCTTCCCCTCGTGCTGGCGCGGCATCATGGCGGCAATGTAAGCGTGGCGCTGCAAGTGATCTTCGCGACGTCCGCGGCGGCGATCATCACCCTGCCGCTGTGGATCCATTTCGGAATGCTCTGGATCGAAGCAAGATTAGTGTATTAATCCTTGACGAACAAAAGCCCTGGCCGACTCCGGCGCTCAACACGTTGATCGATAAAAACAGCCTGCGAGCTTGCAAAATCAAATAAAACGAGCGCGGATGCTGATACAGGAAAAGATACCTGCTTGTTTTTGAACCGGGTGGTTCAAAATCCTGTGGAGCCATGGGGATTCGAACCCCAGACCCCCACAATGCCATTGTGGTGCTCTACCAACTGAGCTATGACCCCATATAGGAGGGGAAAGTGTGCCCGCCCCCTCTGAAAGATCAAACAAAAAGTGCTATTCACAGGAATGTTCAAGATGTCTTGCCTCCGTGCTTATCTGAATCTATGCTTCCACCTTATGAGACGCCACTTACTCCTATTCTCACTCTGTATTCCCCTCCTGATCGCCGCCTGCGAACGGCCCCAGCAAGGTTTGGACGCCGAAGACGAGCGCAATCCCTACTTCCGCAGCGCCGCCAAATATGTTTCGGAAGATAATTTTTACGCCGCCATCGGCCAATACGAAAAGGCCCTGGCAGAAAATCCGCAGGTGGCCAAAGCCCACGTCCAGATCGGCCAATTGTACGGCGAAAAACTTGGCGACCCGGTAAGCGCCATTTATCACTATCAAAAATATCTCAGCATCCGTCCCGATGCGGCCGATCGCGAACAAATCCAGGCCCTGATTGAAAAGGCCAAAATCGACTTTGCCCTCACGCTGCCGAATTCCACCGCGCACAATTCGGAGGAAGTGGCCCGCATCAACAAGGAAAACGTCGAATTGAAACAAGCCCTCGCCCAGGCGCAAGGCCAGAACGCCGTCAAATCCGATGAATCTGCTGCAAAGGCCCAGGCCCTGACCTCCCCTCCGCCTGCCAAGCCAGCCAAGCCCGCCGCCGCAACCCCGCAAAACGATAACGGTGCATTTCCCAGCGTGGTTTCGGTCCCGCCCTCCTCAAACGCAAATGCGGCAAAACCCGCAACGACAACTGCAACTGATACAACCGGCGCCGCCGCCGGGTCCAAAACCCATGTCATCCAAAAGGGGGACAACCTCTGGAAAATTGCCAAACAATATTATCCGGATGACATCCCCGCCGGCATTGCAAAAATCAAACAGGCCAATCCCCAGGCCACGTCTGATGTCAAAAATCTCAAGCTCGGCACCACGCTTGTCATTCCCTGAGCCCCTCATCCAAATCCACCATGGATCCATTTTCCAAATCCGATGACCACGACCTGCTCTCGCGGGTTGCAAACCGATCCCTTGAAGACCTTTCCCAGGAGCTTCAGGAGCAGCAGGAAAAACTGCTCGAACTCAAACGCCAGCAGGAGGAAATCGAACGCCGGAAACGCGAACTCGAAGAGCTGAACAAAAAGCGGGTCGAGCTGAGCATCGGCCAGAAATCGATGCGCGAAAAGTTGACGCGCGCCATCGCCATCCTCGAAAACGCCGAATACGATGCCCGGAAGGAAATCGAACAAATCCAGATGACCCGCCAGGCCTTTGCCGACCATCTGGCCACCTTGGATGAAATCGATCCCTCCCGTTGGACGCCCGACTCCATCGACGATCAACTGACCAAGGGCCTTTCCCAAATCGACCACGCCCGCGCGGTTTATACCCAGGCCCGGGCGCGGATTGACGCCCTCAGCGGAAAAGACATTGAAGGCATCGAAGGCGACGGAAGCGGAGCGGACGGCGAAAGCGACGGCGAATATGCCGAGTCCGAATCGGTTTCCTTCTTTGAACTGGTGCGACGCGGCTTTGCGCTGACCCTGCCGTTGCTTCTGGTGCTTTTGATCCTTGCCTTTGTTATTTTCCACAAGGCATGATGCGGCATGTGGTTCTTCAAACGGCCCTCCGATCCCCTGGCTGAGGAATTGCACAAGCTCGAGCGCGAGCAGCGCAAACTCGAAGAAGAAATGTCGCGCATCGAGGAAACGATGCAAAGCCCCCCCTCCCAATCCGAACCGGATGCGGATGAAGTTGAAAAAAAGAAACCCAAAGGCGCCGTGTTCAGCTCCGAATCGCCGCTTTTCGAGGAAAGGCCTGAAATCCGCCGCAACCGGAACCGCCTTAAAATTCAAAACCGGATGGCGCGCAACCGGTTTATCTTCGCCTGCGTCCTGCTTCTCATCCTCATCCTGGTGGTGCTGCGGGCGTTGAGTTAAGGAAGTTCGTTTGATTGCAGCAAGCGGTTCACCCGGTAATATTTTCTGCCTGTCAATGTTGCATTGGCGTCAGTGAAAACATAATCCGATCCGTCGCCAGTGATTTTTCCGGGAACCAAAAACCATTGAGCAAGGTCCATGCTGTTCTGTATCTGATATTGCCTGCCAGATTCCGTTTTGAAAGTGAGATGTAGATCAGGGCCGTCAGCCGACAAGCGTGGGATGATGTCTGAATGGCCGGGAAGCAGCATCACTGTTCCATGGTTGGCAATTATCGGCGACTGGTTAAGAGCAACAGGGGAACTCCAGGTGTTCCAGTCATCGCCTGATTCAACGTATTTGAGGTAGGAATGGATGGCATCGGCGTAATAAAGCCTCCATCTTGAACCACCAAGGGACACCATGCACGGCCCCTCCTGATAAATGCCGATCCCCGCCCAATCAAGAGTTTTAAACGGAGTGTAGGGACCTGTCAGATTTGCACTGGAAGCGCATTCCACATAGGAGCTGCACTGGTTGAAGTAAAAAATATAGTATGTCGAGTCGCGTTTCACTACATATGCGTCGTAGTTGCCAGACGGAAAAGTTCCGGGAGCGAATTCAGGGAAAGCCGGGCCTGTTAGACGTACCGGGGCCGACCACTTTGTAAAGTCCCCGGCAGTTTGCTGGTGCATTTCATAAATCACATTCTCAGAAGTGATTGTCGGGGAAACGCTTGCGAAAATATGCACAGAACCGTCATCATCAATAAACCATTCCGGTGCCCATGTGTAAACCACACCCGGAATAGATGCCATGCTGACATCGGTCAGTTTCGTCCAAGTTATGAGGTCGGGAGAACTCACAATGCTGAAATAATTCACCTGTCCAAAGTTGCCTGCGGTGTGGCAGACGTAATACCGGCCGCCATAGCGAATGATCGAAGGATCCCGCAAATTGCCATTGATCGGTGAATAAACCGGCCCGGGCGCGACTGGCGCAAATGTTTTGCCGTCGCTTGATGTGAAAAGATAAAGTTTTTGGTCGCTGTTCGGGAATGTCGAAAAAACAAAAGTGGGCAGGGTGTCGGTCGCCCATGCACCTGATACCTGAGCCAGGAACAATAAAATGGCGAGCATCTGTCCGTACGGTTTGCGACGCGGAATTCTGTTGCCCCCCGCATCGTAGGCGCAGTTTTGGGTTTGTCCGGTCCCGTAATCCACCACCGCCACTTGGTTCACAGCGTCGTAATTGTACACCTCGGCATTGACGCTGCCTCCAATAGGCTCGGTCTTTGAAGTCCAGTTGTTTCCACGCGCTGTCCCGTTCTGCTTAACCTGCATATTTCATGCTCATTTTAATGATCAACCTGTTGGCCCTGTGACACAACAATCGAAAGACATGTGCTGGATCTATACAGCTTATTGTCATGCGTTTGACTTCATCGCAAGCATAGCCAGTACTGGTTCTATTTTCCAGTGTTTTCTCGGTTCTGATTGGCACACAAAAAAGGCGGAATCTTTAGATTCCGCCTTTCAAGTTTCCGTGTTTGGAAAATTATTCTTTGTCCTTGGCTGCTTCAGCCTCGGCAGGCCTTTCAGCCTTGGCTTTGCTTCCCTTTGCCTTCGCCTTGGCAGGCTTCTTTTCTTCCGTCACCGCTTCCGCGGGGGCGGCGACTTCGGCATCGACCCATTCGACAAATGCCATCGGGGCGGAGTCGCTGTTGCGCGGTCCAAGCTTCAGGATGCGCGTGTACCCGCCGGTACGTTGCTTGAACCGGGGAGCAATCTCGGCGAACAATTTTTTCACCCAGTCGTTGTTGTTGCACAATTTGGACAGGGCCAGCCGGCGGTGATGCAGGCTGCCTTTCTTCCCAAGGGTCAGCAGCTTTTCCGCCACGGGGCGAAGCGCTTTCGCCTTCGTCAGGGTGGTCTTGATCCGCCCATGCTGGATCAGGCTGCCGACCATGTTGGCCAGCATCATGTCGCGATGCTGGGACTTGCGTCCGATTTTGACAGATTTTGCGCGATGTCTCATGACACCTTTTCTCCGTTCACTTCAGCCGGAATTTCCACCAGGCCGGGCTCAAACTTCATGCCGAGCGACAAACCCAGTTGCTGGAGCTTGTCCTTGATTTCGTTCAGCGATTTCTTGCCAAAATTGCGATACTTGAGCATTTCCGCCTCGGTCTTCATAGCCAGTTGGCCGACCGTGGTGATGTTCGCGTTGTTCAGGCAGTTGGCCGCGCGGACCGAAAGTTCGATTTCGTTCACGCTCATGTTGAGCAGCTTCTTGAGCGCGCTGTCCTGCGTGGCGCCCTGTTGCTTGGGTTCCTCAAATTCAATCGGTTCCTTGTCAAAATTGACAAAGATATCCAGATGATGCCTCAGAATGGCCGAGGACTGAAGCAATGCCTCGTCCGGTGTAATACGGCCATCGGTCCAAACTTCCAGGATCAACTTGTCGTAGTCGGTCCTCTGGCCCAGACGGGTGTCTTCCACCGCATATTTGACCTTGCGCACGGGCGAGAAGAGGGAATCAATCGGGATAACGCCGATCGCCATGTCAGGACGTTTGTTGTCATCGCCGCTGGCATAACCTCTTCCCACTTTGATTTCCAGTTCGGCCTCAAATTTTTGTTTTTTGTCGAGCGTGCAGATGATCTGGTCGGGGTTGACCACTTCGACGCCGGTTTCCAACTGGATGTCGCCCGCGGTAACGTCGCCTTCCTTGTTGACGCTCAGGAAGAGCACGCGGGTGTCGCGGTTGGGAAGCTTGAACAGTACCTTCTTGAGGTTGAGGATGATTTCCGTCACATCCTGCACCACGCCGGGCAGCGAGGTGAACTCATGCAATGCGCCTTCAATTTTCACGGTGCTGGCAGCAGCGCCTTCGAGGGAATTGAGCAGTACGCGGCGCAATGAATTGCCCAGGGTATGTCCGTAACCCGCTTCAAAGGGTTCAGCGACAAATTTCGCGTAGGTTTCAGTTGCTGTTGCATCGTCCTTTTGCAGACGGTTTGGCAGCTCGAATCGGCCAAGTCGGATAGCCATGTTGTGTTACTCCTTTAATCGAACCGGGTTTCCCCGAATGCCGCAACAGGCGGCGCCGGGACCAACGGTTTTAGTTTTTTGTTTAAATTCCGGAAAATTATCTCGAGTAGAGCTCAACGACCAGACGCTCATTCACAATCGGTCCGATCTCTTCACGGGTCGGAACCCGGCTGACCGTTCCCTTGTGGTTTTCTTTTTCAAGGCCCAGCCAGGATGGGATGGGACGAATTTGGGTTTTTTCCAGGCTGTTGGTCGAAATCTGGCGGGATTTGGGATTGTTCCGGACTTCCACCACATCACCCGGCTTGCATTGATAGCTGGGAATGTTGACCTTGATGTCGTTGACGCGGATGTGGCCATGTGTCACAAACTGGCGGGCCAGCCGGCGCGTGTTCGCCAAACCCAGGCGATACACCACATTGTCCAGGCGGGTTTCAAGCATCTGCAACAGGGTGTCGCCCGTCACACCGCGCTTGCGGGCGGCGGTTTCATAGTAGCGGCGGAACTGCGCTTCCAGCACACCGTACATATGCTTCAATTTCTGCTTTTCGCCGAGTGCCACTCCGTATTCGGATTGTTTGCGGCGGCTTTTGGCGCCATGCACTCCGGGGGGATAATTGCGGCGCTCAAGGGCCTTGGGAGTTCCGTAAATATCAATGCCAAACCTGCGGGCAATCTTGGCTTTGGGACCTGTATATCGTGCCATAAAATAATATCCTGTTAAAAGTTAGACGCGGCGGGGTTTGCGCAAACGGCAGCCATTGTGCGGCACCGGCGTCACGTCGCGGATGGAGGTGATTTCCAATCCCATTCCTTGAAGCGCCCGGACTGCGGATTCGCGCCCGGTCCCCGGCCCCTTGATGCGGACTTCCACTTGTTTCAGGCCATGGGCCATCGCCTGGCGGGACGCGTCCTGCGCGATCACCTGGGCGACATACGCCGTCGATTTCTTCGAGCCGCGGAACCCGCACTTGCCGGCGCTGGACCAGCCGAGCACGTTCCCGTTGGCGTCAGTGATGGAAACAATCGTGTTATTGAAGCTTGCCAGCACATGGGCGATGCCCTGGATGACATTCTTGCTGCCCTTGGCCTTGACAATCTTCGGCTTGGGATCCGAATTTGGATCCAGTGAAAGGCTCAGGTTCTCCGTTGAAACTTCAGGCGTCTTTTCCTTCGGCGCGCCTTTGGTTCCCTTCGGGGCTTTTTCAGTCTTGGCTTTTTGTTCTTCTGCCATATAGGTGATCAGTTATCGGTTAAACTTTGCCGGCTTTGGCGTCTTTGTTGCGAACCACGCCCACCGTCTTGCGGGGCCCCTTGCGGGTGCGCGCGTTGGTGGAAGTGCGCTGGCCGCGGACCGGAAGCCCTTTTTTGTGGCGGATTCCGCGGTAGCAATTGATGGCCTGCAACCGTTTTAAATTCTGCTGCAGCTCGCGGCGCAAATCGCCTTCGATCATGAAGCCGCGCGCTTGTATGGCCTGAATGATCCGGTTGATCTGCTGGCCGGTCAACTCATGGGCGCGCAGGTTCGGATCCACTTCGGATTCCTCCAAAATACCTTTGATCCGTGTGGGCCCGAGGCCGTAGATGTAACGAAGCGACGCTTCAACGCGCTTTTCACCGGGAATATCGACTCCAAGAATACGTGGCATATTTTTTATCCCTGACGCTGCTTCAGCCGCGGGTTTTTCTTGTTAATGACGTAGATCTTCCCCTTACGCCGGATGATCTGGCAATCTGACGTTCTGCGCTTCACTGAAGCTCTGACTTTCATATTTTTTTCTGTTCTTTCTCTTCAATAATTCGCCCTTGAGACAAATCGTAAGGCGAAAATTCTACCAAAACTTTGCTGCCTGGCAAGACTCTTATAACACTCAAACGCACCTGCCCCGACAACGTCGCCATCACCTGACGGCCATTTTCCAGCTCCACCCGGAACCGGGTCGTCGAAATCACATTGACCACCGTCCCCCTCAGCGTGAGGCTGTCACGTTCCGGCATGTCAATATCTCCGGTTCCCCTTCCGTCACCAGCACCGTGTGCTCAAAGTGCGAGGAAGGCTTTCCATCCACCGTCACCACCGTCCATCCGTCCCGCAAAATCCGGATCTGCGCCCCGCCCATGTTCACCATGGGCTCGATCGCCAGTGTCATTCCCGCTTTCAACGCAGGCCCCGATCCCGGCCGCCCGAAATTCGGGATCTGCGGCTCTTCATGCAGGGTCCGGCCCACACCGTGCCCGACAAAATCCCGCACGATCGAGTAACCCGCATCCTCCACACATTTCTGTATGGCGGCGCTGATGTCACCCAACCGGCCGCCCGCCTTCGCCTGGCGTATGCCTTCGCTCAAGGCCATTTCGGTCCGGGCCAGCAAGGCTTCCACTTCGGGTGTCACAGCGCCCACAGGCACCGTCACCGCCGTATCTCCGACCCAGCCGTCCAACAAAATACCGACATCCAGTTTGATGATGTCGCCGTAAATCAGCTTTCGTGTCCCGCCGATTCCATGCACCACCTCATCGTTCACCGACACGCAAATGTGCCCCGGGAAACCCCGATATCCGTAAAACGGGCTCTTGCCTCCCGCTTCCCGGATCATTTTCGCGGCCGCCGCGTCCAGGTCCCCGGTCGTGACTCCGGGTTCCACCATGCCGGCCAGGCGCTCCAAAATGGCGCTGACCGTCCGGCAACTCCGGCGCATGCCTTCGATTTCGCCGCCTTTTTTGATGGGTATCATCTTCCGCTAACCGCGAAGCAGACTGGCGACAATCCCGCCGATCACAATCACCCCGATCGCAACCAGCAGCCAGAAAATTTTCTCCTCGGGGACGGACGCGCCCGCACCTCCGGAACCGAATGAACGCCCGCGGATCCGGCCCTTCTTCAGGAACCCGTCATAATGCCGCTGCAACAGATAGGTCTCCGTCTGCCGCATCGTGTCCAGCATGACGCCCACAACGATCAACAAGCTGGTGCCGCCAAAAAACGAGGCTGTGATATACGGCACCTTCATCAACTTGCTGAGGCCCATCGGAAGCACAGCCAGGACGGTCAAAAACACCGCGCCCGCAAAGGTCAGGCGGGTCATGGAGAAATCCAGAAAGCCCGAGGTCGGGGTTCCCGGCCGCACACCCGGGATGAACCCGCCGTGCTTCTTCATGTCATCCGCGATCTGTGTGGGGTTGAAGACCATCGCCACCCAGAAATAGGAGAAAAAGAAAATCATCGAGGCGTAGAGCGTGTAGTGCACCCAGCCATCGCTCAGCATCTGGCCAAAACGGTTGGCCGCGTTGTTATGCGGAAACATCAGGTTGATGAAGGTGGCCGGAAAAAGCAGGATGGCGTTGGCAAAAATGATCGGCATCACGCCGCTGTAATTGACCTTGAGAGGAAGGAAGGAACTTTGACCGCCATAAACCTTGTTGCCGCGCACCTGCCGCGCGTATTGCACCGGCACCTTGCGCATGGCCTGCGTGATCATGATCGTGCCGGCGATCACCACAAACAAAAAGCCTATCAAGAGGACCAGCACAAGCGGGCTGAGGGCATCCTTGCCGCTGCCGGCGGGGGGATTGATCATGTTCCACGCCGCAACAAGTGCCGCAGGCAGCTTGGCCACAATGCCGATGGTAATGACCATCGAAATGCCGTTGCCGATTCCCTTGTCCGTGATCTGTTCCCCGAGCCACATCAACAACATGGTTCCGGCGGTGAGTGTGATCATTGTTGTAAGCCGGAATGCCAGGCCGGGGTCCGCAACCAGCGGCCCCATCCGTTCGATCACGGCGCCAATGCCGTTCAACATCGGAATTTTTTCTGGATTTTCAAAACTGGCCGCCAGCATGTACCCCTGAAGCAGGCACAGGATCAACGTTCCAAAACGGGTGTATTGGGTGATTTTCTGGCGCCCTCCTTCTTCACGGGCCAGTTTGCCCAACTGCGGAATCACGCCGACCGCCAGTTGCATGATGATGCTGGCGCTGATATACGGCATGATGGTCAGCGAAAAGATGGCGCAGTTTTCCAACGCGCCGCCGCTGAAAAGATTGACCATGCCTATAATATTGCCCTGCTGCCCCTGGTTGATCACGGTCTTGAAGTATTCACTCAAAACCGCGGGATTGATCCCGGGACAGGGAATGGCCGCCCCCAGACGCACGATCACGAGCAGGGCCAGGGTGAAAATCAGGCGCTGCCGGAGTTCGGGAATCTTGAAGCAGTTGATAAAGGCGGAAAACATGGGATCGGAATAGGCTGGTGATTAATTAAACGTCAGGCCTTGGCCTTGGCTTTGTCCTTGGCGTCGGCGGGTTTGATCCGGATCTCCACGGCTTTGAACGTGGCCCCGGCCTTGCTGACTTTTTCCAGCGCGCCCGCGCTGATTTTTTCAGCCACAATGGCAATCTTCTTTGTCAAATCGCCCGTGCCCAGGATTTTCACGCCGTCCCATCTGCCGTTGACCAGCCCCTTGCTCCGCAAGGCCGCCAGATCCACGGTTTCACCATCGTTGAAGACGTTCAATGCAGCCAGGTTCACCGGCGCCAGATTGGTGGTAAACGCGGCGTTGTTAAACCCGCGCTTGGGAAGGCGCCGATACAGCGGCCATTGGCCGCCCTCAAATCCGAGACGGACCGAGCCGCCCGAACGGGCCCGCTGGCCCTTGTGGCCGCGCCCTGAAGTTTTACCGTGCCCGGAGCTTTCTCCGCAACCGAGGCGCTTGGTCCTGTGCTTGGCACCCGGACGGGGTTTCAAATCGTGCAGTCGCATAACATTATTCCTTTTTCTTGAACGTTCTGCCCCGGGATTTGAGGATGTCCTCAAACGTCGAGAGCTGGCGCATGCCTTCGAGCGTGGCTTTCACCACGTTGGACGGATTGCCGGACCCGAGGGATTTGGCCAGCAGATCGCGCACTCCCGCGGCTTCCACCACGGCGCGGACACCGCCGCCCGCAATCAATCCCGTTCCCGGGGATGCAGGCTTCAACAAGACCCGGCTGCCGCCGAATTCACCGATGACCTCGTGCGGAATCGTGGTCTTGTTCAGGCTGACAAATTCCATGTTCTTCTTGGCGTCTTCGTTCGCCTTCCGGATGCAATCGGAAACCTCGTTGGCCTTGCCAAATCCGATGCCGACTTTTCCGGCTCCGTCACCGACAACCACCAAAGCACTGAAGCTGAAGCGGCGGCCGCCCTTGACGACCTTGGCGCAACGGTTGATATAAACCACTTTTTCGATCAGTTCCCTGACTTCCTCGTGGTGTTCGTCCTTGCCGGTCGAACTTTCAAGATAGCCGCCCACCTTGTTTTCCTCGGGACCGCCGGTTCTTCCGCGCGCAGGGCCTCCACGTCCGGGGCCGCGGCCTGGGCCGCCACGACCGGGGCCTCGTCCACCGCCGCCGGGCCCGCGTCCGGGACCGCCACGACCAGGGCCTCTTGCAGGGCCTCTCGGGTATGAAGTGGCCGGCGCTGCAGGCGCTGCCGCAGAAGCCTCCGCCGGCTTGGCTGCTTCCGCCACCGGCGTCACGGCCGGTTGCGCTGTTTGTTTCGTCAAATCTGTATTTTCTTCAGCCATAGGTTAGAAATTCAAACCCCCTTCGCGTGCGGCGTCAGCCAGAGCCTTGACCTTGCCATGATATTTAAAGCCGCCCCGGTCAAAGACGACGCTTTCAATTTTCTTGTCCTTGGCCCGTTTGGCCAGGAGTTCGCCGACTTTTGCGGCGCCCTTCGCGTTCGGAAGGATTTTTTCGGCAACCAGTTTTTTTTCCGTGGTGGAAACTCCCACCAGTGTTTTGCTGGTCTCGTCATCGATGATCTGCGCGTAAATATGCTGGCCTGTGAAGGCAACGCTCAGACGCGGGCGCCCCGCGGTTCCGGCAATTTTTTTGCGAATGCGCTCGTGAAGACGGGTGCGGTTCAGTTTGGTTGTTTTTCTTGAAGCTTTCATCTGTTTCTCACTCCCGCATTACTTGCTTTGGGCGGTCTTGCCTTCCTTGCGGCGGATCGTCTCGCCCACGTACCGCACGCCCTTGCCCTTGTAAGGCTCGGGCGGATAATAGCCGCGGATGTCCGCTGCCACCTGGCCGACTTTTTGTTTGTCCGGTCCTTCGACCAAAATACGGGTTGCTTCCTCGACGGTAATTTTAATGTCCGCCGGGATCGGATAGTGGATCGGATGCGAAAAGCCGAGGCTCAGGTTTAAAATCTTGCCCTGAACCGCCGCCTTGAAGCCCACGCCGTGGATTTCCAGCCGTTTTTGGAAACCGGCCAGCGAGCCTTGCACCATGTTGTTCAATATGCTGCGGGTCAGGCCGTGAAGCGCCTTCTCCTGGCGGGTTTCGCCCTTGCGTTTCAACAAAAGATTGTTGTTTTCGAGCGCAACTCCGATGCGGGGATGCATCTGGAATTCCAGCTTGCCCTTGGGACCTTCCACTTTGACGTTTTGACCGTCAACCAGGACTTTTACTTTGTCCGGGATGGGAATCAGTTTATTGCCGATTCGTGACATAATCTTTACCAAATGTAGAGCAGGAGTTCGCCTCCCACATTTTGTTTCTTTGCTTCATGGCCGCTCATCACGCCCTTCGATGTCGAAAGGATGACAACGCCCAGCCCGCCCAGCACCCTGGGAATTTCCGTCGCGCCAACATAGCGGCGCAGGCCGGGTTTGGACACGCGCTTGATGCCGCGGATGGACTTGCGCGGAATGCCGGCCTTGAGGGTCAGCTTCAGCTTCTGCTTGCCGTCCACCTTGGCGAGCTCGCAGCCCCCAATAAAGCCTTCCTTGACCAGAATGTTGGCCACGTCGCTCTTCAAACGCGAGTACGGCGCGATCAATTCGGGCTTTGACGCCTGGTTGGCGTTGCGAATGTGGGTGAGAAAATCTGCCAGGGGATCTGTCTGCATAATCTTTATATCTCCAATTACCAGCTCGCCTTGACCACGCCCGGGATTTCCCCGCGCAGCGCCATTTCACGGAACTGAATGCGGCTGACGCCAAACTTGCGCATAAACGCGCGCCGGCGGCCGCTCAGGCTGCAGCGGTTGTATTTACGAGTGGAAAACTTGGGTTTCCTCTTCTGTTTGGCGATCCATGATTTCTTGGCCATAGGCTGTCTCTTGTTTTAATTCAACTGTTAAGCGTTTTTACGGTCGGCAAACGGCATCCCCAACAGCATCAAAAGCGCCTTGGTTTCTTCCTTGTTGCGCGCCGTGGTGACAATGGTGACATCCATGCCGATGTTCCTCTTGATCTTATCAAGCTCGATTTCCGGGAAAATGCTGTGGTCCTTCACCCCGAGCGTGTAGGCGCCGCGGCCGTCAAACGCACGCGTCGAAATCCCGCGAAAATCGCGGATTCTCGGCAGGGCCATGCGCGTCAGGCGCAGGAGAAATTCATACATCATCTTGCCGCGCAACGTCACCTTGACTCCGATTTCCTGGTTCTCACGGAGTTTGAAGTTTGAAATGCTGATTTTCGACTTGGTGCGGATGGGTTTCTGGCCGGTGATGAGCGTAATGTCATGCACGGCGTCTTCCATCGCAGCCTTCACGTCAGTCGATGAGCCGACACTGCAATTCACAACCACCTTGGTGACTTTCGGCACCTGGTGCGCGTTTTTGTAACCGCGCTGGGTCATCAGCGCCGGCACAACCTGCTCCGTATATTCCTGTTTTAAATCCGATGTCATAACTTTCCGTTATTGCTTGGGTTTCACGCCGCTGTGAACGGCCGCTTTCACCACTTTGACGTTCGACACATGAATGGTGCCTTCTTTTTCGTCAAACCCGCCCTTCGGGCGGTCCTGGCTCGGCCGCATGGCCTTCTTGGTTAAATTCACTCCCTCAATGATCACGCGCGCCTTCGCCTTCAGGACCTGCAACACGCGGCCCTGCTTGCCCTTGTGGGAACCGCTGATCACGAGGACTTCATCGTCCTTTTTCACATGGTACGAGGCCGGGATGCTGATCCGTTTCTTCGTCTTGCTCATAAGACCTCCGGCGCCAATGAAATGATCTTCATAAAATTCCGTTCGCGCAGTTCGCGGGCCACCGGCCCGAAAATGCGGGTCCCGCGCGGGTTCAAATCCTTGTCGATGATGACAATCGCATTGCTGTCGAAACGCAGGTAGGAACCGTCACTGCGGCGCACCGGTTGCTTGGTGCGCACAACAACCGCGCGCACCACTTCGCTTTTCTTCACCGTGCCATCGGGAGCGGCTTCCTTCACGTTCGCGGTGATGATGTCACCCACGCGCGCATACAAGGTCCTCTTGCCAATCACGCCGATCATGGTCGCCCTTCGGGCGCCTGTATTGTCGGCCACATCCACCCAGCTTCGAATCTGTATCATATGCTTTACTTCTTGATGATTTGAACCAGTTCCCAGCGCTTCAAGCGGCTGAGGGGCCGGGTTGCCGCGATCCGCACCGTGTCGCCAATCTGGGCTTCGCCCTTTTCGTCATGCGCATAAAAACGCTTCGAAACCCGGACGATCTTCTTGTAACGGGGATGCATGACACGACGGGTCACTTTGATCACGATGGTCTTCTGCATCTTGTTCGAAATGACTTCGCCCTGGCATTCTTTCCGGGCTTTTTTCACGGTGGCTGTTTCGCTCATAATAAAATTCCTCCAAATCCGTCTCAGGCCTTTTTCGCGGCGGGTTTTTCCAGCCTGCGTTTGCTCAAAACCGTTTCGATCCGCGCGAGGGTCTTGCGGATTTCCGTCAGCCGGCTCGGGCGTTCCAAACGGCCGCTCTGCTGCTGGATCCGGAGATTCAGCTTTTCCTGTTTCAACTCCTGCGTGCGGTTGCGGAGTTCAATGTCGCTCAAGGCGGTTACTTCGGAGATTTTCATACGCTCAATTTTTGGTTACGGGAAATGAACCGGGTGTGCATCGGCAGCTTGGTGGCCGCCAGACGCAGGGATTCACGGGCCACGCCTTCCGTCAAGCCGTCCAATTCAAACAGGACGTTGCCGGGGCGGATGACCGCCGCCCAATATTCCGGCTGGCCTTTGCCTTTGCCCATTCGGGTTTCCGGGGGACGCGCCGTAATCGGCTTGTCAGGGAACACACGGATAAACAATTTCCCTTTGCGCTTCATGTTGCGGGTCAGCGCCACGCGGGCCGCTTCAATCTGGGTGTTGGTCAACCAGGCGCGGGTCAGCGTCTGCAGGCCGAAGGTGCCGAAGGCCAGGGTGTTGCCCCTCGTCGCCGAGCCCTTGCGGCTGCGCCGTTGCGTTTTTCTGTACTTAACTCGTTTTGGTATCAAAGCCATAGCTCGATCAAGCGGCCAAAGCCGCCTCCTCCTTCAAACAAATCCAAACTTTCACGCCAATTTTGCCCGCAACCGTCTGGGCCTCAAAAAAACCGTATTCGATGTTCGCGCGCAGCGTGTGCAGCGGAACCTTGCCTTCATGATAGGGCTCGGACCGGGCGATTTCCGCGCCCTGCAACCGGCCCGAACAACGGATCTTGATCCCGAGCGCTCCGAAATCCATGGCCGTCTGGATCGCCTTTTTCATCGCGCGGCGGAACGAAATCCGGCGCTCCAATTGCAGGGCGATGTTTTCCGCAACGAGCTGGGCGTCGATCTCGGGATTCTTGATTTCCTTCACATCGACGAGCACTTCGCGTTCCGGCACCAGATCGCGGATTTCTTCCTTCAACTTGTCCAATTCGCTGGCTTTGCGGCCGATCACCACGCCCGGGCGGGCTGTGTGGATGTTCACGCGCACGCGGTTGGAGGCGCGCTCGATGATCACCTTCGAAATCGCGGCGCCGACGAGGCGCTTCTTCAGGAAGTCGCGGATCTTCCGGTCCTCATAGATGTAAATCGGGAAATCCTTCTTGCTGGCATACCAGACGGAACGCCAGTTGCGCTTGACTGCCACTCTAAATCCAAACGGATGAACTTTCTGTCCCATACTTATTCCTTGGCGGGTTTATCTGCCTTTTTGCGTCCGGTTGTTTTCCGGGCGCGAGGCTCTTTTTTCTCTTTCACTTCAACGGTTTCTTCAGCCCGCTCTGCCAAAATAATTCTCACGTGGCTGGTGCGCTTCACGATCGGGCCTGCGCTGCCGCGCGCGCGCGGGCGCATCCGCTTGATGCTCGGCCCCTCGCCCACAACCGCTTCCTTCACCACCAGATTTTTGGGGTCCAGGGAGTTGTTGTTTTCGGCATTCGCAATCGCCGACCTGAGGGTCTTGCCTATGAAACGCGCCGCCTTCTGCGGATAAAACTCCAGCATCTCCAGCGCGCTGAGCGCGGGCTTGCCTTGAATGTGGCGCGTCACCTCCCGCGCCTTAAACGCGGAGATGCGTGCATACTTCGTAATCGCCTTTACTTCCATACAATCACTTTGTTGTTTCCAGGAGCACCCGGTCGCCCGGCTGCGCCTTTTCTTTTTCAATCATGCCTTCGATGCGCGCCGCGCTCAAATACGCGTGCACCTCGATCAAGCGGCATCTTCCAATCACTCTTTCTCCCCGAAGAATCCGGTAGGGCATTCCAACCTCGGCCTTTTGTGTCCGGCCAAAATTCACCACCACCACTCCCAACTCTTCGTTCGCCGAGGTCACCGTCCCGGAATTGTAATCCGGGGATATGCGGATCAGGTCCGACGCATTTCCTTCCAGCACCTGCCGGGCGCGTCGTACCGCCACCTCATATTCCGCCCGCCGCTGGGCCTGTTCGAGCATCCCTGCTTCATGCAGCGCCCGTCCGGCATCGATCAACCCCTGCAGCGTCTTTTCCGCCTGCAGGCGGCGCTTCTCGCTCTGGTAAAGCTCGCCGACCAGGCGCACGAGCTTCTCTTGAAGCGCTTTTTCATCGTCCGTCAGGGCGTCGATTCCCAGCGCTTCATTCTTGAGCTTCAGCTCCACCCACTGCTGATGGAAGTAATCCGCTTCCGTCAGCGCAAGTGCCAGGCTGTCTTCCAGCTCCTTGATCCTTTTGACAGGATCCTCGGTCTTAACTTTTAAAGAACCATCCGGGTTTTTCTCCCCGGCTGCCGACGCAAGGCCGGCACACAACATCATGCCCGCCAATACTGCAGGCCAAATTCTCATGGCTTATTTGGTCACCTTTTCAGTGTGTCCGCCGTGCTTCTTGAAGATGCGCGTCAGCGAGAACTCACCCAAACGATGGCCCACCATGTTTTCCGTCACGAAGACGGAGTTGAAAATCTTTCCGTTATGCACCAGGAACGTGTGCCCCACGAAATCGGGCGTGATCATCGACCGCCGCGACCAGGTCTTGATCGCTTTTTTGGAACCTGAAGAATTTTGCTTCTCCACTTTTTCCATCAGATGGCCGTCCACGAACGGTCCTTTTTTTAAGCTGCGTGCCATAACTCGTTTCCGTTATTTCTTTTTACGTTCCAAAATGAATTTATCCGTCGGCTTGTGCTTCTGGCGGGTCTTGTACCCCTTGGCCAACTGGCCCCAAGGCGACCGCAAATGCTGACGTCCGCCGCCGCCCTTGCTCTTGCCCTGGCCGCCGCCGTTCGGGTGGTCAATCGGGTTCATCGCCATGCCGCGCACATGCGGGCGGCGTCCCAACCAGCGGGCGCGTCCGGCCTTGCCGAGGCTGACATTTTCGTGCTGCACATTGCTGACCTGGCCGATGGTGGCATAGCAGGTTCCATGAACCAACCGGACTTCGCCGGAAGCCAATTTCACCTGCGCGTACTCCCCGCTCAAACCCATGAGAATCGCGGCTGATCCAGCCGAGCGCACCAACTGGGCGCCCCTGCCGGGAATGATCTCCACATTGTGGATCGAGGAGCCAATCGGAATATTTTTCAACGGCATCGAATTTCCGACTTCCGGGGGCGCCGTGGGGCCGGACTGCACTTTGGAGCCAACCTTGAGGCCCGCAGGGGCGACAATGTATGACTTCACGCCATCCGGATACTGAATGAGGGCGATGCGCGCCGAACGGTTGGGATCGTATTCCACCGCGAGGACTTCCGCCGCTTCCTGGCGTTTGCGCTTCCAATCAATCAAGCGGTAAAATTTCTTGTGCCCGCCGCCACGATGGCGCGAGGTCAGGCGCCCGTAATGGTTGCGTCCGCCCGTGCGCTTCAGGCTTTCGATGAGCGACTTCTCGGGTTTGCCCTTCGTGATTTCGCTGAAATCCGCCGTCGCGGTGAAGCGCAGGCTCGGGGTCAGGGGTCTGAAAGTTTTTAATGCCATATGCGTGTCCTCAGATCAGATCGATTTTCTCGCCTTCGCGCAGTGTCACAATCGCCTTTTTCCAGCTCGGCTTGCGTCCGAAGGCTGCCGTGCGTTCGCGTTTCTTTTTTCCAGTGATCCGCATGGTGTTTACGCCCTGGACCTTTTTCTTGAAAATTTCCTGCACGGCGAAGCGGATGTCCTGCTTCGTGGCCTTGGTGTCCACCACAAACACATACTGGTTGTGTTTTTCGGTCAGCTTCCCGGCTTTTTCCGTGATCCGCGCCGTCTTGATAATGTCGTATGGATTTTTCATGGCCTGTTATTTCAAACGGTTTGTCAGAATGGAGTAGGCGTCCTCGGCCAGCACCACCTGTTTGTAACGCAAAATCTGCTCCGCATTCACATCGACCGCATTGATCACCTCCACCTTCGGAATGTTGCGGGACGCCAGCATGGCCGTGGCATCCACCTGCTTGGTGATGATCAACAGCGATTCGGACAACTTGCTGTCCTTGATCCACCGGGCCAGCTCTTTCGTCTTGGGCGAGGTCAAACTGAATGCCGGGACCGAAAACAAACGGCCGGATTTGGCGGCTTCGCTCAACGCCTTGGTCAGGGCGAGACGCTTCACTTTTTTGCTCGTCGTCTTGGAGTAATCACGGGGGGCCGGTCCGAAAACCACGCCGCCGCCACGCCAGACGGGCGAGGAAGCATAACCGGCGCGCGCATTGCCCGTGCCTTTTTGGCGCCAGGGCTTTTTGCCGGAACCGGTCACCGTCGCCTTGGTGAGGGTCGAGTGCGTGCCGAGGCGGCGGTTCGCCTGATAGGCCACCACCGTGTCATGCAACGCCTGGGTGCCCCTGCCGTTGGCGATGAGTTTTACCGAGAGGGCCGTTTCAGCGGCCGCTAAATCCAAAGCTTTGGTTTTCATTTATTTCTTGGCCTCCGGAATTCTGGCGCCTTTGACGGAGTCGCGTATGATCACATAACTGCCGCGCGCGCCGGGGATCGCCCCCTTGATGACGAGCAGGTGGTCGTTCTCGCGAATCTGCACCACTTTCAAATTCTGTACCGTGATCCGTTTGGCGCCCATGTGGCCGGGAAGTTTCTGGTTCTTGAAAACGCGGCCCGGCTTGTTGCGGCAACCGATGGCGCCCGGACGGCGGTGCATCATCGAGCCGTGCGTCTCGCCCTGTCCGGCGAAATGGAAGCGCCTGACAACGCCCTGAAAACCTTTGCCCTTGGAAACGCCGATCACATCAACCATCTGGCCGACCTGGAACTTGGCGACGGTCACCTGTCCGCCCAGCGTCATCTCCTGGCCGTCCATCTCAAACTCGCGCACGATCCGTTTCGGGGTCGTGTTTGCCTTCTTGAAATGGCCCTGGAGCGGCTTGCTCGAGCGCGATTCCTTCACATCGTCAAACGCCAACTGCACGGCTTTGTAACCGTCGCTGTCTTCGGTGCGCAGTTGGGTTACAATGTTCGGAGCGGCCTCGATCACCGTCACAGCCGTGGCCGTGCCGGTTTCATCGTAAACCCGGGTCATTCCGACTTTCTTGCCAATTATTCCGATGCTCATGGTTAACTCCTTTGGGCTGCCTGGCTTTCAAAGCCGGAGGCCGCCTTCTCAAAAATAAAAACTTAAATCTTGATCGTGATGTCCACGCCCGCGGGCAGGTTTAACTTCTTCAACTCATCCACCGTCTTGGCGGATGGGTCCACAATATCGATCAGCCTCTTGTGGGTCCGGATTTCAAATTGTTCCATGCTCTTTTTGTCGGCATGCGGCGAGCGGTTCACGGTGTAACGCTCGATCTTCGCCGGCAACGGCACGGGCCCGGAGACCCGGGAACCGGTGCGGACCGCCGTCTCGGCAATCTCCGACGCCGCCTTGTCGATCAAGCGGTAGTCAAAACCTTTCAAACGGATGCGTATTCTCGTTCCAGCCATAAATTTAACCTTTCTTCTGCTCCAAAATCTGGGCCAGGATCTGCGCCGGCACCTGCTCGAAATGCGAGGGCTCCATCGAGTAGGCCGCGCGTCCGCGCGACAGCGAGCGCAATGTGTTCACATAACCGAACATTTCGGCCAGCGGAACGTCAGCCTGCATGACGCATGCGCCGTTCTTGGTTTCCATCGAATTGATTTTGCCGCGGCGGCGGTTCACGTCGCCCAAAATGTCGCCCTGATATTCTTCCGGCGTGATGACTTCCACCTTCATGATCGGCTCCAGCAGGATCGATCCGGCTTTCTGCAGCGCGTCCTTCAAAGCAAAGGAAGCCGCCAGCTTGAACGCCAATTCGTTGGAATCCACTTCGTGGTAGGAACCGTCAAGAATCCGGATCTCAAGGTCAATGACCTGGCTGCCGTTGACAACGCCGTTGCCGACCGCTTCTTCCACGCCCTTGCGGCACGCGCCGATGTATTCCTTCGGAATGTTGCCGCCGACGACCTTGTTTTCAATCGTAACGCCCTTGCCGCGCTCGACAGGAGTCACATCCAAAATCACATGGCCGTATTGGCCGCGTCCGCCGGACTGCTTGATCAGCTTGCCTTCGCCCTTGGCAACCTTGGTGATGGTTTCGCGGTACGCGATCTGCGGCGCGCCGGCATTGGTCTGTACGTTGAACTCGCGCTTCAACCGGTCGCAAATAATTTCGAGGTGCAACTCGCCCATCCCCTTGATGATGGTCTGGCCGGTTTCCTCGTTCGACTGTACCTGGAAGGTCGGGTCTTCTTCCGAAAGACGCTGCAGGCCTTCGCCCAGCTTCTCGCGGTCGCCCTTGGTCTTGGGCTCGATGGCCATGGAGATAACCGGATCCGGGAAGGACGGCGGTTCCAGCACGATTGTAAAATCTTCATCAACCAGCGTGTCGCCGGTGCGGATGTCTTTCATGCCGACGGTCGCGGCAATGTCGCCCGCAAACACGCAATCGACGTCCTCGCGCTTGTCGGCCTGGATCTGGATGATGCGGCTGACGCGCTCGCGCTTGTTGGTGCGCGGATTATAAATGGTGTCGCCCTTGCTGAGCTTGCCGCTGTAAACGCGGAAGAAAATGAGTTTGCCGACAAACGG